>DEST01000096.1 GCA_002361365.1 Alphaproteobacteria bacterium UBA3307 | reverse complement strand
AAATCCGAAGAACTGGTAGTCCCGGGCAGAGTTGAACTGCCGACCCATCCATGTGAAGGATATGTGATAACCGTTTCACCACGGAACTAAAAAAACAAATCCGAAGAACTGGTAGTCCCGGGCAGAGTTGAACTGCCGACTCATCCATGTCAAGGATACGTGATAACCGTTTCACCACGGAACTGAATTCTTTGTCATATTATACGTTTAATTTTGATTGTCAAAGTAATTTTGCGAAAAAAAATAATATTTGTGTGTATTATACTGATAAAATTGCGAATGCAAAATTATTTTATGCACTAACACAAAAACAGTCAGCAGACTGAGCAAATTTAGCAGTAAAGAATAGTGATTAGTTTTCATAATTTTTTCCTTGTGCGTAAAAGTTGTAATTTCATCTTAATATATTATAAAATAAAAAAATGCAACTATTTTTATTATAAATATATCAATTGCAATTATTAATAAATATTTTTATGAAAAAGAGGTTTGTGTTGATTATATGGTGCTGTTTGTGGGGGAAAGGTATATTCTGTGGTGCAGGCAAAATTTAAAAAAAGCATAATTAAGTATAAAAAAGACTTGATTTATTAAAAATAAGGGTGTATCAACATTTTAGCTCAGATGATAGGGGTATAGCTCAGTTGGTAGAGCATCGGTCTCCAAAACCGAGTGTCGAGAGTTCGAATCTTTCTGCCCCTGCCAATATAAAGTCTTGATTTTTCAAGACTTTTTCTTTTTTTGAAGATATTTTAAAATTAAAAAAATATCTAAAAAATGCCATTATTTTACACAAAATAGTAGTAAAGTTGCACAAATCTTACACAAATTTTTGAGACTTTTCAAATAAATCCGAATCTGACAATATTTCTTATTTTACAAGGGTTTTCTGAAATTTTCATATATTTCAGTTTTTTAATTTATGCAATTAAAAACATTTTGGTGTTTTTTATTTTTTGTGCTAATATCCATTTCATAAAATTAAACAAAGGATAATAAACCCATAAAACCTAAATACAGTGGGTAGTTCATAAGCCCACAGTTATCGTAAATCCTCTCCTCGTAATACTGGAAGATTTATTGATAACCAAAGTATATCAAATTCTCAATAAATATATATGACGCGTTAAAATAATGATAGCACGAAAATAAGCAATGGCTATTTGAGTGAAATCATTAGCCAACTTTTTGCTTGGAATCACAGCAAAAGTTGGATATATCACAGAATTTTTATAGCAAGTCTGGAAACAGATTTGAATGATTAAATATTATAAATAGAGAAATAGAAAAAATGATAATCACACATAAACCAAAAACCGCAAAATATCTAAATTACTTGCAAACGAGAGCCAAACTTTCACAGCCAGAATTGATAAAACAAGATACATTTGATTACCTAACCAACTATCTTCATACCCCATCAATGATAACTATAAACCTCAACGATGAAATTAAAACTGAAACAGAAATATTAGCATTTATAAGACCCGTGTTTCAGAAATATTATCGGATGAAGTATGGTAAAAATTGGTTCAAAAAGCAAAATAAACAAAGATTTGCTTATTGCTTAGAACACAAAACTCATACACACATTCATCTGTTGATTGATGATTTGACACAAGCAGAGTATCAAATGTTGGTTCAATTAGTAAAAATCCAAGAAGTTTGGCTCAAAAAAAATATAAAAATTAAAGCCATAGATTTCTACTTCAAAATTACACCAGAACAATATGAAACCATTACTAATCCAATGGTTATCACCGAAGAATTGACTAAGAATAAGGTTCAAGAAAAGTTTGGAGTTAATTTGTCGGAGCAATATATGAAAAGGTTTGATGGTATGAGTGATAAAGAAAAAGATATACACATTGATGATACCTTAAATATTGAGAGGACATTATTCTGGAACGAAGCAAAAGCACAGAAACTGATGGCTAACACCAAAGTTAAGATATTTAATCACTCAATGGAATTTCTGAAAATTGTTAATCAAAAAATCTATCAACCAGAGAAATCAACAATATTCAAACAGAAGGCTCATCTTCAAGATGGGCTTAAAAATGTTTATACCTACCTGATGAATGTTAATAATGGAGCAATGGTTGATAAGCCTAATGTTCCTGATATATTTGGGTTAGCAATTAGAAAATATAAAGAATTGCAAGAGTTGGTTAGAAATGCTGCCGATAGAGAGGAAGTCAATAAGTATAACGGATTGATGAGAGATTTAGCGTGGGAGGTTAAACAGTTAGGCTCGGATATTTTGAAAATAAATGGATATGATGTAAAAGTATCCAAACGAAAGAGAAAAATGCTGGATTTTCCTGTCATCAAGACGATTGTTGAGGCAGAAATACTACGGCTTAATTCTGATTATAATAATATGCTGGAACTTGCTGATACCTATTTATTATTAAAAAATTGGTTCGTAGAACAACAAGAAATGCCAGCAGTGAAGGATATTATCAAAAGAATCAATCAAACCCAAGAAGCACAACATATATTAAATGATATTGATGTTAAGAATTGGCGAGAACAAGCACAATCGCTGTATATCGCGGAGAAAACTTATACAGATAAAAATTCAGCAGTTGGTTATATCGTTAAAACCTGCGGTAATTCTTACTCAGAAAATAATTTTCCGATATTTACAGATGCGACGATTTTCTACCCGAAAAACGATAAATATAGTATATCAGAACAGCAGGAGCAAACAGATGAGACAAATCGGAACCAAAATTAAAGCCAAAAATCCAGAAATGAAATTATTGATTGATGTGGCTAACGAATTATTTGCTGCCGGAAAGGTTAGTTCTTTCAGAGATTTTAGCAGAAAATATCTGGATAAGACCAGCAATTATATGAATATTTTGTTTTATGACGAGACAAAAAAGCCAAGTATCCCAGCACTATTAGGGCTACATCGCAAATTAACCAACGAAGGAAACAATAATTTCGTCAGTAAGATTAAAAACTTGGTAATTTCAAAGTTATTTAGCCAATATTTGCCTCAATAAATCACAGATATCATAAGAGCCAACGGCACGCAAACCATTGGCTCTTTCTTTTATCTTATTTGATTAAATTCTACCATTTGAACTCCTTCACTTTCTTCTGTGCCATTCCTACTACTGACCTGACATATTTTAACAAAGATTTTTGGATTGCTTGAAGCATAGATTCAAGAAAGAATTTTATCCATTCTGTGAGGTTTTTATCGCCGTGGAGAGTCGTTTCCAATGCTTGACGATAAGTTGATTCATCTTCCCAAAATACCTCTGAAATCACATAAAAACGCTCGGAAATATGTTCGTGTTTTGAAAGCATCGCCAACATTAAATATCGGGCGGTCAGGTCATTATTTTTAGCAAATGGTTTGAGGTCTAAAAACCAAGCAAAGGCAACAGCCGTTCTGATGAGCGGATGAGCCACATCTTCGTCATTAACAAATGCCAAAAGTTCGGCAACTTCATCTGCACAATTAACACGCAACTCGCCACCGTTCCAGTATTTTAGAGCATCAAGAGTGATGATATTATCAACGACAACCCCATATTCACAAGCACGGTGGGCAATATCTGGATTTAAGCCGATAAACTCTTTATTTTGAGCATTGGCTCGCATTTCGGCGTAGATATTTTCAGGAAGATGTAGAACTTCCGTAAGCAAACTTCCTTCGGCGAAAGAAACACGAGCCAATAGTTCAATCAGTTTATCGTTGTCCCAGCAGTATTTACGCGGCTTTGATGCCATATTTTGCCTCAATTTCCAGCAGTTTTTCCCGAAGATTATTATCAA
>DEST01000114.1 GCA_002361365.1 Alphaproteobacteria bacterium UBA3307 | reverse complement strand
TTTATATATTCATCATTATTTTTATGTCGTCAAAAAAATTTACAGGAGAAAATTTATGGGTGAAATGGCTAAAAAAATCGTACGGACAGACTTAGAAAATCTTCTCAAAATCTTAAATGAAGCATATGCAGAAGAATGGTTGGCATATTACCAATATTGGGTTGCGGCAAAGATAGCTTACGGTCAAGAGCGTACGGCAATTGTCGGTGAATTTAAAGAACACGCGGCGGAAGAATTAAAACACGCCGATTGGCTTGCCGACCGTATCATTCAACTTGGTGGAATTCCGGTTTTGGAGCCGATGAGTTGGAATGAATTGGCTCACTGCAAATACATTATACCTCATAACTTTAATGTCAGCGCTTTATTGCATGATAATTTAGAAGCGGAACGTTGTGCCATAGGCCGTTATGAAGGTATTTGTGATATAACTCACGGCAGAGATTACGAAACATATCGAATATCTGAAAAAATATTAAAAGAAGAAATAGAACACGAGCAAGAACTCGAAGACTTTTTGGCCGACATTGAACAAACCTGCAAAAAAATAAATCAATCTTAATTAGTTTGTCATTTCTATCAAAGCACCTATAGCATCAAAAGTATCATCATTTTCCGCATCGTTTGACGGGATTGGTTGCTGTTGGTGCTTTGTAGTCGACTTATTTGTAATATTTCTAAGTAATGAGCCTACATCTTCATTTGTCTGTGGAAACGGCAAATACTTGGGCGCTCCTGCCGGTGTATCTTTTACGGTTGTCAGCATAATATCGTGCCAAATCTCAGCGGGTAAACTTCCGCCTCCAACTTTGTTCATCGGCTTATCATTATCATTACCTACCCAAACCGCCGCAATATATTTATTGGTCCAACCAATAAACCACGCATCGCGGTAATTTTGAGTAGTGCCGGTTTTTCCGGCGGCAAAAATCGGCAATTTTGCCTTATGTCCCGTTCCTTGATTGATAACTGACTCAAGCATTTGCGTTAAATTCAGAACATCATTTGTTTTAAGGATTTGTACAGGTTTATCGGCATCTCTGACATAAAGCTGTCTACCGTCGGCGGTGGCAACTTCATTTATTGTATGCGGCCATATTTTATATCCGCCATTGGCTATTGTTGCGTATGCGGTTGCCATATCAATAACCTTAACACCGTTAGTTCCCAGCACCATAGAAGGCGTAAGAGATAAATCTGTTGTCAATCCCATTTTATGTGCGTTTGCAGCAACATCTTTCAAATAAAGCTCGCGCGAAAGTCGTACTGTTGCCGCATTAAGCGATTGTGCCAACGCATAAGTAAGCGAAACATTTCCATAATAACGCTTAGTATAGTTCTCAGGTTTCCATTTACCGATGGTAATTGCCTTATCTTCAATAATACTTGCCGGTGTAAAACCTATTTGTAACGCGGTCAAATACACAAACGGTTTAAATGCTGACCCTGCTTGTCGTCTGGCTTGCGTAGCCCGATTAAATTGACTGCGGTTGTAATCCACTCCTCCAACCATTGCTTTGACGGCACCGGTTTTATCCAATATTACCACCGCACCTTCGCTGACATTTTTGTCTTTTGCGCTGTATATTTTGTTGCGCAAAATTTTTTCGGCTGTTTCCTGCAACTTCTGGTCAAGTGTTGTCATTACCACAATATCTTCCGTGCGTTCGCCGATAAAAGCATTGACCTCGTCATATACATATTGTGCAAAATGCTTACCACCGGTCACGCGGTACTGTTGTCCGTTGCTGACCGGCAGATTAAGAGCTTCCTGATATTCGGTTGCATTCAAGAATTTATATTTTTTCATATTTTGCAAAACTACATTGGCACGTTTGAGAGCATTATCTCGCTTTAAAATCGGATTATAGCGATTCGGAGCTTTCAACATACCTGCTAAAATAGCTGCTTCGCGTACATTAATGTCATAAACGCTTTTGTTAAAATACCAATTTGCTGCGGCGGCCGCACCATAATTGCCTGAGCCGAAATAAACGCGGTTCAGATACAACGCCATAATCTGCTTTTTTGAAAATTTTCTTTCCAACCAAAGAGATAAAATAAGTTCCTGAACTTTACGTTTAACGGTTTTATTTGGTGTTAAAAATATATTTTTTGCCACTTGTTGTGTAATTGTTGATGCGCCTTGCGCATAACGTTTGCGAAACACATTGGTAAACATCGCACGTGTGAAGCCAAAAATATCAAATCCGAAATGTTTATAGAAGCGATGGTCTTCTATTGCAATTATGGCATTAGTAAGATTTTTCGGCAGTTTGTCAGGATAAATTACTTGCGCATAAACATTGCCGAATTTAGCTATATCATTGCCGTTTTCCGCCATAATTACGGTTGAAGGCTGGCGCGTTTGCGCCACTGCTTTTTGCATATTAGGCATTGTCAGATAACAATAAAAGACATATCCGCAAATTGCTAAAAACAAAGCCAAACCTATAATCAATGACCATTTAAATAAACGCCATTTCCACGAAATCCGGCGTGTTGTTTTTTTATGTGGACTTACTTTTTTGACCGTTGTTTTTGAGTGTGTTTTTATTGCCCCCATTCGACGATTAGTTGTTGTCGCTTGTCGATACAAGGTTGTAGTTTGACGATTATGAGTTTGCCCTTGTCCTGTATTCTTCGCACGTTTAACTGAAGATGATTTGAGCGATGCGTTATTTGTTTTTCGTGTTGTTTGTATCATTTTATCCTCATCTGATTGCCCCGATTATATTCAGAGGAAGTTAAAGAATGTATAAAGTTTGGGAGCAAATTTGCAAAATACTTGGCGAACGTTGAAAATGTGTGTATATTGTATTTTAAGGAGAAAAATAATGAGTAAAGTTTGTTTGATTGACGGTTCCGGATACATCTTTCGGGCATTTTATGCCCTTCCGACAATGACATCACCAGACGGCACTCCGGTCAATGCCGTATATGGCTTTGTCACAATGTTTATGCGGCTACTGCAAAAAATTCCGTGTGATTATTGCGTTGTACTGTTTGATGCCAAACGGCAAAATTTTCGTAACGAATTTTTGCCGGAATATAAAGCTAATCGAGCTGAAATACCGGAACTATTAATACCGCAATTTGATTTGATTCATCAAGCGGTTGAGGTAATGGGTTTACCTTATGTAATGCAAGAAGGATATGAAGCCGATGATTTGATTGCAACTTATGCACGTCAGGCACAAGAACGCGGTTTGGAAACAGTGGTGGTATCGGCTGATAAAGATTTGATGCAGCTGATTAAAGACGGAGTCGAATATTATGACGGAATGAAAGACAAATTTTACACTCCCGAAGATGTAAGGGAAAAATTCGGCGTTTATCCTGATAAGGTAATTGATGTACAGGCTCTTTCGGGCGATAAAATCGACAATGTGCCCGGAGTGCCGGGGATTGGGCCGAAAACGGCAGCGGAACTTGTTAATGAATACGGCTCTTTGCAAGGAGTATTGGCAAACGCCGCCAACATTAAACAGCAAAAACGCCGTGAATTGTTGCTTGCCAACAAAGAAGCGGCAGAAATTTCACTTAAACTGGTAACTCTTAAAGATGACGTACCGGTAGAACACCAACTAGATGAGTTTAAGTGTCAAATACCTTTAACAAAACAATTATTTGATTTTATTGATAAATATAATTTTAAAAGTATTCGTCCCAAACTTGAAAAATGGGTAGAAGAACGCCAAATAGCCCTCGGAATTGCAAGCACTGCCAAAAGTACCGAGCCAAAAATAAAATATGATAAAATAACCTCACGCGCTCAGTTGGAAGAAGTGTATCACTCCATTAAAATTTCCGGAAAATTTGCATTTCATATATTGCAAAACAAGGATAAAGCTGTCGGCATCAGCCTGAGTAATATGGCATATAAATCTTGGTATCTGCCGTTTCCGCAACAAAATTCCGGTGCTGATTTATTCAGTTTTGAAACAGCGCAAAACCGCAAACTTGATTTTGCCGCCGTTTGCAAGTTTTTACAAGCCATATTTAACGATAAAAATATTTTAAAGATTACGGCGAATATTAAATCTCAATGGCATATTTTAAATACACTGTGCGACACAATGTTTGATTTGTGGCCCTATGATGATTTGGCAATTATGTCATATGACTTAGACAGCTCTGAACACGAACATAATTTGTCGACTTTAAGTGAAATATTTTTAAATCAAGCTCTGCCGGAACCTAAAGCTACAGGCAAAAAATCCATACTTGATTTTGAAGCAGAAGAATATGGGAATTATATCTTTCAAACAGCCGATTTTGCAATGCGTTTGCATCCACTGTTGAAAAAACGCCTGTTTGACGAGCATAAAACGTATGTCTACGAAATTATTGACCGTCGTTTAGCACAAGTGTTGCTCAAAATGGAGCAAATAGGTGTTGTGATAAATGATAAATCATTGACCGAACTTGATGTTGAATTTGAAAACAAAATGAAAACAATTGAAAAAGAAGTGTTTGCGCTATCTGAAGAAGAATTTAACTTAAACTCACCGGTTCAAGTTGGCGAACTGTTGTTTGATAAAATGGGATTAAAAGGTAAAAAAACAGCAACCGGAAAATATAATACCAGTGCAGAAATCTTAGAACAACTGGCAGAAGAACACGAAATTGCCGCCAAAATTTTAGAATGGCGCAGTTATGCCAAACTTAAATCAACCTACACCACATCTTTATTGGAATTACGCGATAAAGATAATCGTGTACATACCACATTTTCACAAACGGTGGTTAATACCGGCAGACTGGCATCGTCTAATCCTAATTTGCAAAATATACCTAATCGCACCGATATCGGACGCAGAATAAGAGAATGTTTTGAAGCCAAAAAAGGCTATAAACTGGTGGCGGCAGATTATAGTCAGATGGAACTGCGACTAATAGCATCGGTAGCTGACGTAAAGGCTCTTCAAGAAGCATTTGCTGAGGGCAAAGATATTCACACGGCAACAGCAGCACGCGTTTTCGGCTTGCCTATCGACGCAGTGGACAGAGAACATCGCAGTCGAGCAAAAGCCATCAATTTCGGTATAATTTACGGAATTTCACAATTTGGATTAGCCAAACAAATCGGCGTTACACATGAAACTGCAAAACAATACATAGATTCATATTTCAAAATTATGCCGGAAATTAAAACATTTATGGAAAAAACTATAGAATTTGCGCACAATAACGGATATGTCGAAACTCCATACGGACGCAAATGTGCATTGGCTGGAATAAACAGTGCATCTCAAAAAATGATATCTTTTGCTGAGCGTGCGGCAATAAACGCACCGATTCAGGGCGGTGCGGCAGATATTGTTAAACTTGCTATGCAGCGCATAGATAATGAACTGACGAAACAAAAATTAGATGCACATCTTTTGTTGCAAGTACACGATGAATTGGTTGTTGAAGCCAGTGAAAAAGATGCCCCGAAAGTTGCCGCATTGATGAAAGAAATTATGGAAAATACCGCAGATACAAGCGTCAAAATGGAAGTAAGCGTCGGAATCGGAAACAAGTGGAATGATGCCCATTAACGTAGAACAAAAATTATACTTGTAATAAAATTTTATTACATTTTGTACGCCATCTTTAACCAAAATTTAGATATTATCTGCTAAAAAGTATGGTAAATGGTACTTTATGGAGATTCAATATGAAAAAAAGTTTATTGCTTGCCTCTGTGGCAATGTTGTTTGCCGGTGTAGTCAATGCCGGTCAGCTAACGCCTTATGTAGGATTTGATTATGTGAATATGGCGCCGAATGTTGCAGATTCACTGCCGGAAAATTATGATATAGGAAATATTAACGCCGGCTTGCGCTATGAAGGAGCCGGTGCATTAGAAGTGTTTGCCGAACGCTCAATGCGCGAAAAGAGCAACAATGGAAATAATGTAACTCGTGGTCGCTTATATGGATACGGTGCTGATTTGCTCATCAACGGATATGATTTCAGTCAGGCCTCCATTTTAGGTTCAGTCGGTTATGGACGTTTTACTACCAAAATGCGTGACCAAGGCGGTACACGTGATGAAACCGGAAATTCTTTACGTTTTGGTGTTGGCGGAGAGATTAACCCGACTTTGAACTGGGGCTTTCGAGCAATGTTCCGTTATTCTTTCTCGGATAGTGACGCCTATAAAAATGCCAAAGAATTTTCACTTGGTGCCAGATACTATTTTTATTAAAATAAATATTATACAACTCATAAACGTCGCTTTTGCGGCGTTTTTTTATACCGTAAAGTATTATTGAAATCTGCTTGCATATTTTTATATTTATTCCGCAAAACAAGGGAGAAAAATATGCAAAACGCACAAATTTGGAAATATGATTATGCCAGTCGTTGCGATTGTTCAGACGATGATAATTGCGGTTGTACTTCACCGGGGAATATGGCTCGCAGCTTTATAAAAACAGAAGCAGAAGCAGAAGCAGAAACAGAAGCCGCACCGGCTAAAATTTGCAATCACATAAGCGTCGGTTCGCGTGCTCTTAATTTCAGCGCACCGGCAGTATTAGCTGACGGAACTGTCAACGAAAGTTTTAATTTGTTTGATTACATTAGCGGCAAATATGCTTTGTTGATTTTTTATGCGGCAGATTTTTCCGCTGTTTGCCCATTGGAAATTTCTGCATTTAATCAGACTTGCGATGCATTAAACGGCAGAGGTGTACAGATTGTGGCAATAAGTGTTGATTCCGTACCGGCACATATGGCGTGGCGTAAATTGCCGTTAGAAAGCGGCGGAATAGGACAAATCGGCTTTCCGCTCGTTTCTGATTTAAGTAAAGATATCAGCTTGAAATACGGAGTTTTGCGAGCGGATGGAATGGCTCAACGTGCAACATTTTTAATTGATAAAAACTATACGATTCGTTATCAGGCTATATATGACCGAAAGATGGAACGCAGCACTGAAGAAACTATGCGTATTGTCGATAAAATGATTGCACTTGATGACGCATCTTGTCGTGGTCTGGAATGTTTAATGCGTTCCAACAAAACGGAAATTGCAACTCAATTCTTATGATACATCACGTTATGTATAAATAAAAGACTGGCAAATAACTTTCGGCCAGTCTTTTATTTTCAAACATTTTCAAAACTTAAATAATTCCAATAAGCAATTGCTTGAGTTTTTCGGCAGCATCAAGGCGATACATATTTTTGTTGTTAATGTTATGCGGGAAATATTCTGTAATATTCAAAGCAAAAATATTTGACTGTTGATTGATAAAACCGCGTCCCAAATTTATGGCATCGGCATTACTGACTAAATATTCCTTATAGTTACCGATAGCTGTTTTCGCTTCATTTATAAAATTGTTATGCTCTGCAAAAATACGGGTAAAGGCAAAAATCGTTACAACCATCAGCATAATCAGAAAACTGCAAATTCCACCGATATAAATACTGCTGAATATCCAAATTATAAACAAAGCCGAGAGGATAATCAGCTTTATCGGCACATTGGTATACCAATGTTTGAAACGATGACGTAAAATCCAAATATAGAATACATACATTAACGTCGCGGCAAGCAAAATTATTAAAGTTTGCGCAAAGTTAATACTGATAGAAGCAATAAAAATCTCCGTTAATATCAGCATCGCCGTGCTAAACAAAACATAGCTGATATTATGAATCATTCGGTATTTTTTTATTTGTTTTAAGACAGATTTTTCAAACACACGTTTGGCTTTTTTCAGTAACATTGTATTGGCATTTTTTATCTCTGTAGAGTCACTTTTCCGAGCAAACAAACAGCGTAAACCCCTTCTTTCCACCGCTGTCAGTTTTGCGGTATTTATTTCTTTGCGTTGCAAAAATATACGCTCATTATCACTGACAATATCCAAGGCGCCTTTTCTAAACAAGTCCAGTAATTGCGCCGTAAATGCCACACGGTCGTATTTACCGACAGCAATGCTGCGCATCAGCGAACCGTTATAAGTCGGAGTATATTTACGATTTTTTCTTTCTCGTTTAAGTGCAATTAAAGACAATACATACGACCATAAAATAGCCAACAAGCCAATTCCGGCATATAGTACATTACCCCAAGTATTGATAAAATGCGCAAAATTCTTATCAAAATCTTTAAGAAAAACATTTTTATCCATCAGTGCCAGAACGTGCATATCTTCCCCCTGAAACAACGGCGTAAAATTAGAAAATGCCACGACATTTCCAGCCAGTTTAAACCGATTGGTTCGGCGGTCAGAATATCTGCCATTGCTACCGATAATAACATCAACATTGTCAAAACTATGCCCGGTAGGCAAACTGACAATGGCATTTGCCGAAGTAATAAACATATTCATCGGTTTACCGGTCAAACTCCAATCCAGCATCCAGCGATTTTGACGTTTTTGCAACAAATTATTGATAATATAGTTGAATTTATAAGTATAAACCCCCGGTTCGAGCTTATGCTTATATTTAGGTGTCAATACAATATTACCGCCGATTTCTTCAGTTATATACGGCACCGGAGTATTATTGATAGTAACACTTTCCAGAATAAAATCAATTTTGCGATCTTTATCGGTGTTTTTGGAAAAAAGCCGATTTAAACCGTACGCCAAGCGACGATTATTGGCCACAACCGTAATAGTATCTTCTACTTTAACATAACCATTAGCCTGAATATCAATATAACTCAAAAAATACGGAATATGCTCTCGAGCCGGTGCCAAAATCCGTCTGCCGCTCGGCAAAGCGACACTGACTGTCGGAATTTTGTTACGACGCTGAATTTGAGTATCTTCCGGTTCCGCTAAGGTATAAAAACGGGTAGCCGTAGTAGCTATTTCTTTTTCCATAGGGTCTGTTGCAACATCATCTGAAGAGGAATCTTTACTTTCGTTATCGCTAAGTGAATCTATAGCCCGTTCATACATTTTTTGAAAAATGGATTTTTTACGTTCTTTTTGTTGTTCATAATATTCCGGAGTATGAATAATATTTACGGACATCGCCGTATTGATATCCCAATTTTTAGGCATAATAGACTTTGTTGCTTCTTCAAAGCGTTTTTTAAAAAACGAGCGCACCGCAGTTTCATCATTAGGATTAGGTAATATTATCGGTTGCGGTTCTGACATAGACTGACTGTTACTTTGTGCAAGCGCATCATAATCGTTTATCGGAATTATATCAGCAAAACAATCTGTTGTCGATATAAGCAATAAACCGAAACATATTGTAAAAAAATTTTTCTTCATAATTTTCGTCCTTGTATTTACAAACAGTATACTCTTTGTTAATATTTTAGCAACAAAAAGATTAAAATTTCAATAAGGAGAATTATATATGAAAAATAAAATTGCAGCAGTTATTCTTGGCGCCGGCAAGGGCACGCGTATGCATTCTGACAAGCCGAAAGTTTTAATGCCGGTTTGCGGCAAACCGATGATAAAACATATTATTGACACTCTTGAAACCTTGCCTGTTGATAAAATCGTGACCGTAATCTCTCCAGAAGGAGAAGATGTAGCTAAAGCGGTTGCCCCATACGAAACTTGTGTGCAAGCTGAACAGTTGGGTACCGGACACGCCGTAAATTGTGCCAAAGCTACATTAAACGGATTTGAAGGCACGATATTGGTGGTGTTTGGGGATACTCCGCTGATTACTGCCGATACATTCCGTCGCGCCGCACAAAAGGTTGAAGATGGTTTTGCAGTGGTGGTTTTGGGATTTAGGCCGGAAAATGCCGGACGCTATGGACGCTTGGTGATGAATGGACAGGAATTGGAACGAATTGTTGAATATAAAGACGCCACCGAAGATGAACGTGCGATTACATTTTGTAATTCAGGAGTTATGGCTTTTGATGGCAAATGGTTGTTCAAAATTTTAGAAAAAATCAACAATCAAAATGCTGCCGGAGAGTTTTATTTGACTGACGCGGTTGCCGTTGCGCATCAAATGGGGCTGAAATGTTCAGCTTTTGAAGGAAATCCGGAAGAAGTAGCCAGCGCCAACACTCTGGAAGAATTGGCCCAGCTTGAACTCTATTATAAAAAGGCAAGTTAATGGAAAAAATTTTTAAAATCATATTTTACACAATTCTGGCTCTGTTTTGCTGCGGAATATTGTATTTGACAACCGTTATGTTTCTTTCTCCGCGACAAGATGCAGAAAAAAGAGGATTTATTACTTGTACTGAAAAACTGGTGATTGATTTGCAAAATTGCACAGGCGGCAATATCGGATGTCCGTTTCATTATATGGTGCAAGATATGCAATGTAACATCAAAGTGGTAGTTTCGGGTGTTTCAATGTGGCTGCAAGGGAAACAATCTACACCATGGGAAAACTATTTGTTTGAACCTAAACCGTATGTAGATAGAAAACAAGCAGAATCTGTACCGAGTGTGGCTGAGGCGCAAAAAGAAATGTCCGATTTAGCTCAAAAAAGCCGCTTTATAGAACTCAAACATCAAGAGTTGGAAGAGGCTAAACAACGCCAATTACAAATCAATCAAGGTGTGTTGTTACACAATCCGGAAAATCCACATTCTACTGATATTGCTATGCCTGATTTCACAGATTCTGAAAATGTTCCGCAAGGAGATATCAGTGCTGAGGCGGATATAAATATTGCGCCTTCCGCACAAGATTCCGACGTAGAAATAATTGCTCCGGCAACCGAAAATATTTTGCAAAAACTACAAAAACAAACTCAAGAAAAATTACAGAAAGGAAATTTGAAAGATGAAAAATAAAATGCCTGCTTGGGACTTGTCTGATTTATATAAGGGAATTGATGACCCACAAATAGCTAAAGATATGGAAACATATCGCAAAAGTGCAATTAAATTTGCCAAAACATATAAAGGACGCTTAAATGAACTTTCTGCCGATGAATTTTATGCGGCAATAAAAGATATAGAAAAACGTTCAAAACTATCCGGCAGATTAGGCGGATTTGCCTATCTCAATATGGTTACGCAAATGAAAAACACCGCCGCAGTGGCATTTTATCAATCAATTGAAGAAAAGATGACCGATTATGTTAAACCGATTGTGTTTTTTTCGCTCGAATTCAATCAATTGCCGCAAGCAAAAATAAACGAATGGCTTAAAGATAAACGCATAAAAGAATATAAGTACTGGATAAAACGGTTGCGTAAGTTCAAAGATTATGAATTGACAGAGCCGGAAGAGCAAATTCTTATTGAAAAATCCATTACATCCGGCGAAGCATGGGTGCGGCTTTATGAAGAAACTTCATCACGCCTCGAGTACACTGTTGACGGCAAGAAATATAACGATGCCGAACTTTCTAAGTTGCTGCTGGATAAAGATGAAAAACTGCGCCGTAAGGCCGGCAAGGAAATGAACCGCGTTTTGTATGAAAACAGCCACCTGTTCACATTCATCTATAATATGGTGATGAAAGATAAAGCCATAGAAGATGATAAACGCGGCTTTAAAACACCTGTTTCTGCGAGAAATATGAGTGAAGGTGTAAGCGATAAAAGTGTCGAAGTACTGACGGAAACGGTCAAAAAACATTATAAAGACATTGCTCACCGCTTTTACAAGCTCAAAGCAAAGTGGTTGGGGCTCAAAAAAATCAACTACTGGGACAGAAATGCTCCTCTTCCCTTTTCGGCCGATGTGGAATATACTTGGGATGAGGCGGTCGAAATTGTGCTGAAAGCATACAAAGAATTTTCGCCGAAACTTTATAATATTGCCAAAGACTTTTTTGATAATAACTGGATTGATGTTCCGCCGCGTGACGGTAAACGTAGCGGTGCTTTTTGCAGTTCACCGATAACAACCGGACACCCTTATTTGATGCTGAATTTTGCCGGCAAACAAAATGATGTACTGACATTGGCTCACGAATTGGGACACGGTTGCCATCATCAATTGCGTGTCAAAAATGGTGAACTGAATGAACATACGCGTATGACATCAGAAGAAGTGGCATCGGTGTTCGGAGAAATGATTGTATTTCAATCTATGCTCAAAAACACCAAAGACGACAAGGCAAAATTATGTCTGATAGCCTCAAAAGTCGGTGATATGATTAACACCGCCATTCGGCAGATTGCTTTTCACTGCTTTGAAACACGGGCTCATGCCGAGCGTAAAAACGGTGAAGTTTCAGAAGAACGGTTAAGTCAAATCTGGGTTGAAGAAATGCGTGACAGCTTAGGTGATTATGTGGAAGTTGATGATGACAGCGCACATATTTGGTCAATGGTCGGACACTTTTTCTTTTTACCGTTTTATGTGTATGCGTATTCATATGCCGATTGTTTCGTAAATTCACTGTATCGGGTAAAAGAATCAGGCAAGGTGGAGAATTTCGCCGACAAATATCTGGATATGCTTTCCAAAACAGCATTGGAAGATTATGATAAAATTCTCAAGCCGTTCGGGCTTAATCCGAATAATGCAGAGTTCTGGGAATACGGTCTGGAGCTAATTTCGTCATATATCGACCAACTTGAAAAATTGGATAAGAAAATCAACAAATAGTCAGTTTTCAGAATTTTATCAAAGCACCGAACATAAATCATAACTCGGTGCTTTTTATTTTTCTCATTGACAAAATCGATTTTTATGCTACACTTTCAACACTTATGTATAATGATATTAGATTATTGATTGTATTATTAAAGAATTGGGATTAACAACCCAAAACGGCAATACGAGCAATCATAAACGTCGAACACATTAAAAGTAAGCAGGTTGTTTGCCGATATCGTCAGTGGTTCGGATTCCTCAAACAGCTTTAACAAGTTTGCACCGCGGGAATCGGTGTGCCATTAAAACTTATATATTATGGCAAAAGCTATTTCATCGAGTCTGTACGACTTTTTTATGTACATCTACAGGCTCGTCGTGTTTATCTTGTTCGGCAACCCGTTGTCGATGTTCGTATTCAATCTTCTGATGCCAAGCCGGGCTATTGCATTTGCCGGAAATCGTAATATTTTCGGCGAGCGGATTTACGCTTTCTATGAACAAATGGCTCTCAAGTGGCCTTTCCATTGGGCAAAATGGTGGATGAAACTCAATGATTTACCGAAATACACTGTCAGGCAGCAAATTCAGTATTTGTTCAAGGTGGCATTCCGTAATCATACAGAAGTGGAAGCGCTAAAGGCTATGAGAACAAAGTTGCTCTGGCCGGACGTATACGAAGAGTTGTTCTTCAAGTACGGTAACAAAACATTGCCCATAAACGAAACCAGATGGCATACTTACGGCAAATGTGACGTCGGACACCATGCCAATGTCAACGTTATAGAGTTTATGATGCGCAATGTGCGTCTGAGCTACAACGCGTTACAAGAGGTTATCAAATGTTCCCGGTACAACGATGATTTGCGTGACGAGCTCAAGAAGTATCTTGCTTCCGGTAAACTCAACGATGCACAATTCGAAATGCTGATAGATGCAGTCGCCATCGATACCGGCAAAGGCTATTTGCAACTGTTCGGAATCTTTATTGATTACATCAAGCGCTACGGTATCAGCGACAAGTATCTGCGCCGTATCGAACGCAAGTATCCGAAGTCGTTCTACGAACTGACGGTTGACAATGCCCTGTTACATCAGCAGACGGAGGTGCTCTCATCTTGTCAGATTTCTGATAAGGGTGAGGACGATTGGCGTGAATTTTGCAAAAAAACGCCGAATATCTTGCCTGATGTTCAGTGCAAAATGACCCTGGCTCAATACAAAATCTTCCATCAGACCGGTCATACGCTTGATGCCAAAGCTGTGGATGCTTTTTTGCACCGCGACAACACGGCACTGTGGCGCGCCGTATTTCGTAATGAGCCGAATCACGGCTTTTTGGACGGACAAATTCATGTGCTGGTTGTGCAAACAAAAACCAAGTGGAATGAGGTCTATGCGGATATGTTCATGACCGAGTTTTACGCTTTGCGCAAAAAAGTGAAGGCCGGTAAAGAATTGACCGAAGATGAAGAGGTTGAACTGCTTAATCTGCCTGATTGTGAAAAAGTCGCAAAAAACTATATCGGTGGGCATTCTTTATGCGAAAAAGCACAAGTGGCTATGGTTACGCTCTCGACTTCCGTTCGGACTGTTTTTGAATACTATATTCAGATATATCCGTTGACCGAAGCCGCTCAGAGAAAGATGTTTGATGTTTTCTATGCACCGCTTCTCATAAAGGAATATACTTATATATACCCTTTAGATGGCGACTTAGATGTCAAAATGTTTGAGTTGAAAAACGCCTGCGAACTGATTGAAAACTATAGTCGCACCCACCGCTTATCACCGCGTGCCAAGCAGATGGCTTACGAAAGAGGCTGGGTTGAACTGTAATCCCTAATATTAAATACCGACGGATTTTTATTCGTCGGTATTTTTTTTGATGATGATATTTTTTATCAAAATATAAATACATTATTTAATAATAACAATGGTCTTTCAAGCGAGAATACCAAGTAGCATTCGGCCCTCGACATTTTTCAAAATGGGTTTTAGGTTCATCATCTTCTTGTGTTGCTGTATAATCTTCATAAAACAAGTATCCGTGCAACAAAACACCTCCGGTCAACACAATCAGCCATAATGTGCTGATTCCTTTGATATAGTCTGCCGCCAAATACAAAATAGCTATCAGCAACAAAAAATTCACCTTATTCAGTACAACCGCCCCAAACAAATCATCGCTGTTGTCAATTATATTCAACACATAAAAAGCACATAACACCAACAGTAAAATTGCGCGCATAATCTTAGCAAACATATCTTTATTCTCCGTATTTCATCGGTAAAAATTACCCTTTGAGCAAGATAATACGATTAATACCTTAAAATCAAGTTAAAGTTTGATATTTGGCAATTTTCTACTTAAATAAATCTGCTACTTTATCAAAAAAACCCTTAATCTCCGGCTGGCAAGAATCATCCTTACTCTCCGCGCGGAAGGCCTCCATCAGCTCTTTTTGCTTTGCACTGAGCTTTGTTGGAATCACCACCTTAACATTAACAAATAAATCGCCGCGTTTTTCCGAATCATAAAATCGCATTCCCTCACCTTTTACTTTAATGAGTGTATCATTCTGTGTTCCTGCCGGCACTTCTACTGTTACCTTTTCACCATCAATACCCGGAATTTCAACCTTTCCGCCTAAAATTGCGCAACTTACCGCAACCGGCACTGCCGTGTACAAATCCGCCCCGTTGCGTTCATACAGCTTATGCGGCGCAACCACAATTCCTACGTACAAATCTCCTTTTTCACCGCCGTGTAAACCTGCCATACCCTCACCGGCAACACGAATTCGCATATTTGTTTCAATTCCCGGCTTAATTTTAATTTTGATTTTGCGATTGATTTTTTTCTGCCCTGCACCTTTACATTCCGGACATGGGTCGGTTACGGCATATCCGCTGCCGCCGCATGCTGGACAAACAGTTTCAAACACAAAAAAACCGCCCTGTTGCCGCCGCACTTTGCCACTCCCGTGACAAGTCGGACATTCACCCGGTTTTTCACCGTTTTTAGTGCCGTGACCGTGACAAGTTTCACATACTTCTGTTGTCGGATAGGTAATTTCTTGTTCACAGCCGCTAAAAGCCTGCTCCAACGTAATATTCAGATTGTAACGCAAATCACTTCCGCGTTGTTCATATGCCGCTTTACTGCCGCGACCGCGACCACCACCCATAAATTCAGAAAAAATGTCGTTGAACACATCAGCAAATCCGCCGGAAAAATCAAATCCGCCGGCGCCCATACCCCCCATACCGCTAACGCCTGCCTTGCCGTAATGGTCATAAGCGGCACGTTTCTGGTCATCTTTCAAGACTTCATACGCCTCGTTAATCTGCTTAAACTTTTGTTCAGCTTCCTTATCCCCCGGATTGCGGTCAGGGTGGTATTTCATCGCCTGTTTACGAAACGCACGTTTTATTTCATCTTGTGACGCGCTCGGCGCCACTTCCAACAAATCATAGTATTCGGTATCTGCCATTTTTTCACTCTTATATTCGTAACTTCTGTACGTTATTTAGAGTTTTTATTTTGTAAATGCAAGAGGTTTAACGCTTATCAACCGATAAAATTATTTAAACCAAACGTGAATTATCAATTGCTGCTTTCACAAACGCCACAAACAACGGATGCGGTGCGAACGGACGAGATTTAAGCTCAGGATGGAATTGCACGCCGATAAACCACGGATGGTCAGGGTGTTCAACAATTTCCGGCAATTTACCATCTGGTGATGTTCCGGTGATAAACATTCCTGCTTTTTGCAGCATATCTTTGTATTTGATGTTCACTTCATAACGATGCCGATGCCGTTCTGAAATTTTATCTGTCCCATAAATCTGCGCCGCCTTGGAATTAGGTTTAAGCACACATTCGTATGCTCCCAGCCGCATTGTTCCCCCTAAATCACCGTCTTTATGACGTATTTGCTTGGCTCCGTCTTTATCCCATTCGGTCATCAATCCGATAACCGGTTCACAATTTTCATCAAGCTCGGTGGTGTTGGCATTTTTAATACCACACAAATTGCGCATAGTTTCAATCACAGCCATCTGCATACCAAAACAGATGCCTAAAAACGGAATTTTTTGCTCACGCGCATATTGTATGGCATTAATCATACCTTGTGTCCCGCGCAAGCCAAATCCGCCCGGAACCAAAATTGCACTCACATCATTTAGCACTTCCGATGGTGCTTGCGTTTCAAGTTGCTCGGAATCCACCCATTTGATTCGGACTTTGTATTTATTGGCAACACCACCGTGAATCAGTGCTTCATGCAATGACTTATAGGCTTCCAAAAGCATCATATATTTTCCGACAACTGCGATTCGCACTTCTCCTTCAGGAGCTTTTAGAATATCTACAATTTGTTGCCAACGGCTTAAATCCGTCGGTTTATCATATGGCAAATTAAAGTGTTTGCATACCTGTCTGTCCATACCTTCAGCAGAATAAGCAAGTGGAACCTGATAAATACTCGGTGCATCCATCGCCGTAATAACATTTTCTTCACGAATATTACAAAACAAGGCTAACTTTTTCTTTTCATTTTCCGGAATAGCCATTTGCGTACGGCACAAAATCATATCCGGCTGAATACCATATTCTTGTAATTTTTTCACCGAATGCTGTGTCGGTTTGGTTTTGAGTTCTCCCGCCGTCGGAATATACGGCAACAACGTAACATGCACAAACATTGTACGTTCACGCCCCAATTCATACGCGACCTGACGGATTGTTTCCAGATACGGCTGACCTTCAATATCACCAACCGTTCCTCCGATTTCACACAACACAAAATCTTCATCGGTAATATCCGAGAGAATAAACTCTTTGATTTCATTTGTAACATGCGGAATAACCTGAATGGTGGAACCAAGATAATAACCGTGACGTTCTTTTTCTATCACACGCTGATAAATTTTACCGGTTGTCACACTGTCCGTACGTTTTGCCGGAACGCCCGAAAAACGCTCATAATGTCCTAAATCCAAATCAGCTTCCGTACCGTCATCGGTTACAAACACTTCGCCATGCTGACACGGATTCATTGTTCCGGGGTCTACATTAAGATACGGGTCAAGTTTGCGTAACCGCACTTTATAACCTCTGGCTTGCAAAATTGCGGCAAGTGAAGCCGAGGCCAGACCTTTACCCAAAGATGACACCACACCTCCGGTAATGAAAATAAATTTAGAATTCGGATTTAAATTGATTTCAGACATTGCGTTCTCCTTGTTTAAACAGTTCTAAAAAAGCGACAAAGGCACTTAAAGCTTTAAGTGCCTTATGTGTCAGCTTAAATTTTGCAAATTACTTACTCCGCTACCGGAACTTCCGGTTCTGCCGGTGTTGGATTTTCCGCCGACTCTGACGGTTCTGTCGGTTCATTTGCTATTGGTGCTTGTGTAGCTGCCGATTGCTGCTGCGCTGCACTATCTACGGCCGATGTTTGCACAATCTCCATCCGACTGAAATAAATTGAAATAGCCAAACTCAAACCAAAAAACAATGTTGCCAACACTGCCGTTATGCGGGTTAAGATATTACCTTTGCTACGCGCGCTCAACAAACCGCCGATATCACCTCCGCCTAAGCCGCTAAGCGCACCACCGTTTGAACGCTGCATTAAAATTACTGCCACCAAAAAAATAGCGACAATCAATTGTAAAACTAACAATACGGAACTCATATTTTCCCCCTCCTATTATTTAGTTGCATTTTTTGCAATATTGATAAAATCTTCAGCTTTTAAGCTGGCTCCACCGATAAGTGCTCCGTCCACATCAGGTAACGAAAGCAACTCCGCCGCATTTGCCGGTTTTACCGAACCGCCGTAAAGGATTCGCATTTTATTGGCAGTTGCTTTACCTAATTTTTTAGCCAACGCTTTGCGAATCGCGGCGTGCACTTCTTGAACATCTGCCGCAGTCGGTGTTTTTCCGGTACCGATTGCCCAAATCGGTTCATAAGCAATTACCGTATTTTTAGCGGTTGCATCATCCGGCACCGAACCGTTGATTTCTGCCTCACAAACCTTGATAGTTTTGCCGGAATCACGTTCTTCTCCGGTTTCTCCGATACAAATTACAGTATTTAAACCTGCGGCGTGTGCGGCAACTGCTTTTTTGCAAATCAGCTCATTTGATTCAAAATGGTCAACTCTACGTTCGGAATGCCCGATAATGGTATATGTACAACCTAAATCCGTCAGCATAAGCGGACTGATATCTCCGGTATGAGCTCCTTTTTCCGCAAAATGCACATCTTGCGCGCCCAGCGCAATTTTTGTACCGCGCAGACATTTCTTAATCAAGCCTAGTAATGTGAATGGCGGACAAATCAAAAAATCACAATCATACTTTGCTGCCTTAACTTCTGCGGCAACAGCTTTTGCTAAAGCAATTCCTTCTTCCGACAAACAATTCATCTTCCAGTTGCCGGCAATCATTTTTTTGCGAACCATTTTATAAACCTCATCTTAAAAACATTAAACTTGCCTCTTTTTAACACACTAAAATTTATTTTTCTACAAAAAAAGAAGTTTAATCCCATTTTATTATGTTGCATAAATCAATTTAAAAATTGCAATAATTTATTATGTTTTTATAATGAGCTAAAATTGATTTTATAAAATAAGGAAAA
>DEST01000031.1 GCA_002361365.1 Alphaproteobacteria bacterium UBA3307 | reverse complement strand
TCATTTTCAGCCATAATATCAGCCTTTCTAGATGTTTACACTAACTATTTAAAATTAACATATATTTACATTTATGTCAAGTTACTTTCAAAAAAAATGTTTCAACAGAAAAAACTATAAAAAACTCTCCGCAATGGAGAGGTTTTTTATTGATGATGCTAAGTAAGCAACTTACGAATTTTAAGACTTAAATCTGATATATGTTCTGTCATCAAAACTGAAATTACCTTTTTTCAAACCTTTTGTCGAAAAATATGTTTTGTAGCAGAGCGGATCAATTTCTATTATTTTAGCAAGTTCTTCTTCCGATTCTTTCAAAGTCGATTTAAGTTTGGGATACCCGTCACTTGCAAGTACAATTTCCGCATCTGGCTGAGTTTTCAGCATAACCTCGGTGTTTAATTCGGTTGCCGTCACCTCATAAGGCCCCGAAAGCGAGCCGTCCTTTTGCCTGAGTGCCAACACATTCTTAGTGCCAGATGTAAATTCCACCGGCTCGGATAGCGTGAGTTTTAAGCCGTCCTGTGCGATAATTTCGCCACCGCGGCACCCATAGCCGCGCCATAAGCCGCTCCGACTGCGCCGCCGGTATAAACCGAGGCGACAATAACAGCCACCGTTAAGACAACTTGCACCGGATTTGAGCTTTTTTTACCGCCGCCACCGCCGAGAGGAAGAGAGACAATGCTTATAAGTTCGCCGTCATCAAACACATTGCCCCAGTCTTTGCGTAATACCGGCACACCGTTAATCAGGCAAATTATCGGCATCGTTAAATCGACTTTCTGCTCTTTGATTATCTGCCAAACGGTTTTCGGCTGTTCAATAATCGCGCTCATCCGTCCCAAAAACTGCTGACAAGGGTTTGTAAAATAGTTAAAGTATAGCAAAATATAATCTCCGCAAATTATGCGGAGATTATTAAACTATTCTCCGCAATCTATAACATAATGTGTGCTACGACCGGCACCAATTTGTTTTAGGATTTTATTATCCTTCATATATTTAATTGAACGTATTGCTGTATCTTGTGAACATTTACATATTTTAGCCCATTTACTGGAAGTTAAATTTCCCTCAAAACCATCAAGTAACATATTGATAATTTTTCTTTGATTTTCATCAAGTGGAATTTGGTTAAACTTCTGCCATAATTTTGCCTTCTGTAAAATATTTGCAATTAACTGTTGAGAGCTGTTTATTGAAGATAACAGACACCTTAAGAACCAAATAAGCCAATTTGTGATATCTAAGTCACCTTTTTGAGTGTATTCGAGAACTTTATAATAATCGTTTTTCTCTTTTTGAATTTGAGACGACATACTATAGAAACGATAAGCCGTGTTTTCGGCTTTTGCCAACATCATATCGGTAATGGCACGGGCAATTCTACCGTTTCCGTCTTCGAACGGATGCAATGTAATAAACCACAAATGGCTTATTGCCGCTTTAATTAAAGGATTTTCCGTACTGTCAGTATTTATCCAATTTAAGAAATCATGCATAAACTCAGGTAGGATTTTGGCATCCGGTGTCTGATAATAAACAACTTCGTGACTTCCTTTATTTGAAACAACCTGCATCGGGCCATCATGGTCATCACGCAGGCTGGCAACCTTAATTTTATACATTCCACTGTATCCGGTCGGGAATAATGCGGCGTGCCAACCGTAAAGACGTTCCAAGGTTAGCGGAGTATTGAAATTATGCGTTGCATCAATCATCATGTTCACAATACCATCAATATGATGACTGCTGGTTATGGAGTTTTCATTATTAATGTTCAGCCGTCGGGCAATGGAAGAACGAACTTGCTCTGTATTAAGAGTTTCTCCCTCGATTTCACTCGATTTTATAATCTCCTCGGTTAAATTAACCAAAAGAGCTTCCTGTTGCAAGTTAAATCCTAATTCTTGCATTTTTCCCAAGATTTGACCTTCTGCAAACGAAGCTTCAGCCAGTAGATTTGCAATTTTACTGTCATTCCAAATAAATTTTGGCCAGTCTTTATGTTCATATATATACATTTCTAATCTCCGCAAATTATGCGTAGATTATTGCATATATTCTCCGCACCGTCAAGTATTTTCTTTTACTCTATAGTAAGAGTGAAGAAACCAACCGCAAAGGTTCAGCGAAGCAATATCCTGAAAAACAACGCCGATTTCACGCACGCAGTGCAAAACACCGCCGCCGTCAACATCAAGCCAAATTCCGGCATGAACCGGATTTTTTGCTTGCCTCATTAAGACGACATCGCCATCTTGCGGCGGCTCATTAGCGGTTTTATAACCTTGTGCCAACGCTTCTTCTTCGCTTATATCAAAATCATAAAAATTTAGCATAAAACCATTGATAAATTTATAATATCTCGGCATTTTTATCTCCTTTTCAAGATTACTAATCATATCCAAAAGTTCCCCTTTAGTCGGTGTTTGCGTATATCTGCGCCGTTGCCGCGCTGGTCCGGCTTCCATATCGGTACGGATAATCGCTTCGTCCGGTCGTATGGAATAGCCCTCAACCGTTGGATAAGGCAGACGTTTTGGGAATCGAAGCGTTAGCGAAGATGACGCCGAAGGCGATTTCGCAGAAATTAGGCGCGACTGCGCCGTATCAAAGGTTATTGTTGTCATATAAAATTCCTCTTGACTCTTTTCTGTATTTAATTTAGTATTAAATAAAATACAAAATAGGAGTCTATAAAATGAACATTATTGAAGATATTATGCCTTTAAGCAACTTCCGCCAACAGGCATCGGAGATCATCAAAAAACTCGGTCAAGTTAAACGTCCGACATTTATTACCATTAACGGCAAGGTTGCTGCAGTTGTTCAAGATGCCGAAAGTTATCAGCAGATACTCGATAAAATTGATGAGCTTGAAACAATGCTCAGTATTCAGCGCGGTTTGGAAGATATTTCCGCCGGTCGCGTTTCAACTTTGGATGAAGTATCAGCAAGATTAAAGGCTCGCCATGAACAAGTATAAAATCATCATTTCTCAAGAGGCAGAGGATATTTTAACTGCCTCTTATGACTATTTGTATTCGAGAAATCCGCTTGCCGCCGTTAAATGGCTTGACGGAATGTTACAAACAATTCAAAGCCTTGATACGTTTCCTGAGCAAGGAGCAATTATTCCAGAAGCCTCTTTAGATGCTTCTTTTGCCGATTTGCACCAAATATTTTATACAATGAATGCCGGAGGCAATACCTACCGTATCATTTATAAAATTACAAATGATACGTGCAAAATCGTTGATGTTGTAACAATCCGTAGTGCGTATCAACAACCAATGGCATAGTTATCTATAACTCCCATAAGCCGGATTAAGTCCGTAGCGTTGTTCCAAAAGCGGCGATAAGCCTTCGCCTTTGGAGATGTTTTTGCCGATTGCACCGAGTGTCTTAAACTCACTCCGCACCTTATCGCCGCCCACCGCCTCAAGTCTGATTGATAATTTTTTCGCTGTTGCTGTCATTTAATCCCTGTTTCATTGCTAAAATGCCGGTGTCATGCGCTTGTTAAACACGCGCTTTTTTATGGCCAAAGTCGGAATGGCAAGCCAAAAGCCGTTTTGCGAGCGAATAACCGAGGCATACTCAAAACCCTCAAGTATTTTCTGCGCCTTGGTATAAACCACACCGGCAACCGAAATGCTGTTCTTGGCTTTCGGATAAATGTCTCCGCGCCAAGTGTTAGCAAGACGAGCCGAGTTTTGCCGCTTTGACTTGCGTTCGGAGCGAGAGCTTTAAGCCGTTGGTGGTAATACCCGCAGTCACAGCTTTAGCGGCGTTTTGATACTCCTTATCCAAGAGTTCATCAAGTTTTCCCTCTAAGGCCGCTTTTAAGTGCATAAGTCACAACTCCAAATCAGTTTGTGAATATCCTTGACCGGCTCGGAATGCACCGTAAACGTTTCGTCGTCGGTATCAATCTTGTCGCCGATTTTGAGCTCAGGCGCATCGGAAATTCTTATCCTCGCCCGATGAGACGGGGAATGGGTATTTACAAAGCCCACGCCCACAATCTCATCAGGTTCGGTCAGGATAATCCGAATATCCTTATTTTTGTACGTCGTAGGTATTCCCATCTGGTTGAACAGGCTGTCTGTCGCCATTTTCATCGGATTTATCGTCATCTTCTTCGGTCTCCGTGTTTGTCGGCGGTGTGTTTTTCTTTAAGCTCTCGGCATAGCCAAGCGAGATGAGGAGTTTATAATCCAGTTTAGCCGATAACCTGAACCCGACACCGACAATATTGTCGTTTAAAGTCTGTATCGCACCGGCCGCCACACCATGATTACGCGCCAAATCCCTTGAACGCGAAACAATGGTGGACAGCTCAGGCAATAAATCGTTATCCGCCGAACCATGTGTCGGTTGCCAACTTGAAAGCTCTCGCGCCGTTATTGATGCTGAACTGTGTGCTGTATCTGTCATTAAAAACTAACCTTTTTGTTTTATTTTGCTTTTTTATGTTGCAATTTGCTACATTTTGTATTATATTAAACTTAACTGAAAGGAGACAAAATGAGTACAATTGCAATTAGATTACCAAGTAACTTGATTGAACAGGCTACTAAGTATGCTTCCGTTAATTTACGAACCGTGCCAAAGCAAATAGAATATTGGGCTATGCTGGGACGTTGTGCGGAAGATAACCCTGATTTACCTTTGGAGTTTATCAAGGAATGTCTGTTGGCTAACGAGGACATTAATCAAGGCAATGTCTCTGAATTTAAATTTCGGAGCGATGAATGAAAATTATACAAACTCGCCATTTTGAAAAGGCGTATAAAAAACTACACAAAAATCAATTGGCTGATGCAAATAAAGCCATTAAGGAGGTTATTGAAAATCCGGAAATCGGAGAACAGAAAAAAGGTGATTTATCCAACCTCCGTGTTCATAAATTCAAAATGGTTAAACAGTTAACATTGCTTGCCTATAGTTTTGATGGAGTTGCTATTGTTTTGACTTTTATAGCAATTGACAGTCATGAAAATTTTTACCGAGATATAAAGCGCTAAAAACTAACCTTTATAATCTTGCGTTTTAATACCGGAGAGCCTTCAGCTTCCGCCAATTGCGATTTTAAGTCGGTAATATAGGTTTCCAAAGCCGTCCGGCTAGTTTGGTTAAACGCGGCAGTCCAACGCTTCGTTGCGGTCGATGGTTTCGCCGGTTATCATCTTCAGCTTGGCCTTGGCAAGCATCGCCCGATAATTAACATCGGCGGTTTTGGCTTGCTGAAAGGTTGAAAAGTTCTGTTTTGCCGTGCCGCCACCGCCGACCGGCATCGCTTCCGGCGGATTTTCAAATAACGGATCGGTCTTGTGCAATTTTGCCGGATCGGTATTCATAAACCATTCCTTGTTGGCGGCATCCACGTCTATTTTACCATCGGCGATCTTGTGTATCCGTCCGGTCTTTACCGCCGCAATTAAGGTCGAACCGGAGCCGCCGAACCCGTCTAACACAATATCGCCGAGTTTGGAGCTGTTATTTATGGCTCTTTCCACCAATTCGACCGGCTTCATGGTCGGGTGCAAGTCGTTCCGGACAGGTTTGTTGTATTCCCAAACGTCGGATTGGTCGCGATCACCGCACCAGTAGTGCTTTTTATGTGCTTTCTCTGCGTGATAATGTGGTCAGCGGTATGAATCACCAAGCAGAGCACGGTTTCTGTATGTATCGTGCGCCTTTGGGATATTTGAATATCAGAAAACCCGATGGCAAAGCTGATGTTATTGTTGATACAAAAGAGCGATTTTAAATATTTTACTCTCGAACTTGCAAATTAAGAATAAGCAAATCTCGTATAACCTTAGAAAACCCTTTGATTTGATAGATTCTTTAAACGAAAAAACACCCCCGAAAATCGGAGGTGTTGCGATTGGTGATGCTTGCCTCTCGGTTTACGAACCAAATTCAATTCATAAAAATACTCCGATATAAAAATCCTTCTTGGTCGCCATTTGCGCAGCAAAATGTTCATCACTTTCAATAAAGCTGTTTTCAACATATTCACTGTATATCATAGAACGTGCATTTTGTTCCGATAGGAATAATAATTTTCGCCAACCGAAAGTTTGATTTTGCATCACCTTTAGAGCTTCATCGGAACCTATTTTCAAACGCTCCATCATTTTTTTTCGTACCAAGTCTATATATATTTCACGCGCACTCAATTCAGTATATAACAACCTTTCATAAATAGCCCCGATATAATAATCAGGTACAACCTCAACAATTTCAATTTGCGGATAAATCTTACTGATATTGCATGGCAACGTTTCAATATTCGGACTGTTTTGCGCCACAATCAGCCAACCACCTTCAAATAAAGCAAATTTTTCTTTATCCGGCGAATAGAAACGAAACCACTCCGGCGTTGTCAGAGTAGTAATACTCAAACACCGGCGCCGCAGAACGCGTTCTAAAAAACAGTGTAGCTTTTGCTCGTCTGAAGCTTCTAAATCGGTTGGCATACTATTTTGTGGTAAATACCAATTAAAATCCTGAGCGCGGCGATAAACGGCTTTTAGCATCTGTGTAGACACATACTGTTTATTCAGCTTCTTCCGCGAAGGATAAGTAGTGCAAAATTCAAGTGCTAAATTTTGTAAAACAAAATCATCTTTGGCACGTTCATCCACTAAAAAAGTTCCATCGGCAAATAAGGCTAAATACGGACGATATTTTTTATCAATATTTGCTTCCTTATGCGCCGTTAAACAAGCCTTGCCATGTGCATACAACTCATTAACGGCATCTTCTTGCGTTATAATTCCGTTTATCATAGCAACCTCCATTATTTATGCTTTGCCATGATTCAAGAAGTGTCGATATTCTTCTTCCAACGGATGTTCAGAGTTTTTCTCTACAGCTTTTTCTTTGCGATATTTTTCCGAACTGATAAGCTGACGAGCATGGGCTTCGTCCTCAACTTTAATAGCCTTCCAATTTTGCCAACCAGCCATTTGAGCAACCACATTAAGTGCTTCGATATGGGTAAGTTCGGTTATTCTTTTGAGTTTGCGCGCCTTTTGTTTCAGCATTTCAATATAAATAGATGTTGCACCTTTTTGAAATTCCGGTAAACGGCAATAAAGCTGTTTAATACATTCTCTTGAAACTTGTTCAAAATGTAAATCTAAATTTGGAAAGGCACGTTTTAATGCGTTTATAAAAGGATAATCTCTTTCATCGACTCGCGCACTCACCACTAAGCCATCATTAAAAACAGCATAATATTTGGTATCTGGTGACATAAAAGTTGAGTCCAAAAAACTCAAATTCGGCGGATTAACCACAGTCAAGCAAGTACGACCATTAAATAAATTGTCAATATATTTATTCATCTTCATCAGCTCATCAACGCTCATATGCGGATGAAATTTTTCTTCCATATCTTCTTTGGTAGCGAACCAATCATATTTTTCGGCCTCTTTATAAAGAGCTTCCATATAATCTTGTGGAATAACTTCTTCATCAGCGTAGTAATAATACCATAAATAATCTTGTCTGAGCCGACGCATCATATTACAGTTTTTAACCCCATGAGGGTTATTATAATCTTTTATGATATAACAACTCCCATCAGCAAAAAGGGCCATAAAATCGCGGCATTGTGGCGGTAAAATTTCATTTTTCGAGGCTGTCAGCAAAATATTACCGTTTGTAAAACACTGTTTCACAAAATCCTCTTTTTTCGGCAGTGGTCCAGCATATAAATCTTCAATATACGAATACTTTATAAGAGCCTGTTCTGTAATGTGGCGCAAAAAATCGCTGTAGCGGAATATATCCATCGGTTCTTTCGGGGCATAAATTTTTTTGACCGTCCAACCGCGAATCTTGAGAAGCGTCAAAATCCGCTCCAATTTTTTGGCGTCGCGTTCCCACGGTTCCAAACAATGTATCAATGTGCCATCGGAAAAATAATGAAAATCCGGGTTGTAGCGTGATTGCCGTAATTTGGCAGTTTTGGAATATATACGCGAATATTTCAGGTTATGCTCTTTTTCAAAATCACGTTGCAATTCTTTAGCATATTGCCATGCCGCACGAGGTTCTAACGGATTATACGTTAGGCACACACTGTTTTGAAACAGCTGCTCTATTATTTCGTAATTAAGGGAATTAGTATCAGTCATAGCTTCAACTCCTAAGCGGGATATAATTCTTTGATGCCTGCCTGTCAAAAATCCCTTTGCTAAAAGTTTCAACTATCATTCAAATTTGAGCGGTTATTCCATCCGGATTTGCCCATAGGCAGGCAGCAAGCGATAACCATCACTCTATTGTTAATACTACTATATTTTGTAATTATTGTCAAGCTATTTCTATAATAACTTTTTTATTTACATAACGAGTTCGTAAAATTTCCCCTTTTTTATTGTCATTCCTCGCACGGCACTGTGTGTCCGTGCGTCAAGGAATCTCATCTTTGCGTAGCGCTTTATTTTTTTAATTTGAAGATGCCTTGAATTTTTCTCCTTCGTCGAAAAATAGGCATGACATTGTAGATTGATTTAAAAAGAAAAAGCAGGCGTTTTGCCGCCTGCCGTTTGTATTGGTGATCCCAACGAGATTTGTCTTGTGTTCGAGTTCGGCTATGCCTCACTCTCCGCTGCGGTCACTTGTTTTCTAATTTCGCTACGGTTGCTGTCGCTTCCCTTGCTCAATAAGAAAACTGCGCCACTTGTGGTAAAAACAACCGGAGCAACGGTTGTTTTTATCCTCGTGCTCGTACCTCGTTCAAATCTCGTACGGAAATTTGGACCAATAAAAAAACTCCCCGTTGCAGGGGAGTTTTTTTATTGGTGATCCCAACGAGATTTGAACTCGTGTTGCAGCCTTGAGAGGGCCGCGTCCTAACCACTAGACGATGGGACCAATGAATTTTTCCGTATATCTAGCGCATTTTAAAACAAATTGCAAGTTTTTTTTGCATACAGCTTTACAAAAATGATATCGAGTTGATTAACTGCTAAAATACGCTATGTCAAACTTTTTTTGAATATCCTGTTAATAATTATTAACAAACACTTTTATTTTGCAATGTTTTGATTAAACTCTAGTCATACGGTTAATTTTTTGAAAGGCGCAAAATATGAGAGTTCTTTTGGTTGAAGATGATTATGCAGTGTCACAAAGCATTGAAATGATGCTCAAAAAAGAAGGTATGGTGGTTGATGCCACCGACCTCGGAGAAGACGGCTTGGATATCGCAAAACTTTATGATTATGATATTATCATTTTGGATTTGATGTTGCCGGATATGAACGGATATGAGGTACTGAAAAATTTACGCAACTCCAAAGTCAACACGCCGGTGTTGATTCTTTCCGGTCTGTCGGAGCCGGATAAAAAAGTTAAAGGGTTAGGTTATGGTGCTGACGACTATTTAACCAAACCATTTGACAAGGCCGAGCTTTTAGCACGAATTCAAGCTGTTGTTCGTCGTTCTAAAGGACATTCAAACTCTATTATTCGCACCGGCGATGTAGAGATAGATTTGGATACACAAACTGTTACCGTAAAAGACAAAACTTTGCACTTAACCGGTAAAGAATACGGCATTATGGAACTGCTTTCTTTACGCAAAGGAGCCACTCTGAATAAAGACCAATTTTTGAACCACCTTTACGGTGGAATAGATGAGCCTGAGCTTAAAATCATTGATGTGTTTATTTGCAAATTGCGCAAAAAACTCGAAAAAGCCTCCGGCGGCAAAAATTATATTGAAACTGTGTGGGGACGCGGTTATGTTCTGCGTGATCCGGACGAGAAAGAATAGTTCTATATTTATAAGAGGAAAAAATGAATAACAATCAAAGCGGACGTTCTATGATTGAGATGCTTGGGGTGTTGGCTATCATCGGAGTTCTTTCTATCGGTGGTTTAGCCGGATATTCCAAGATGATGTCACAGCATCGTATCAATACTACTTTACAACAAATCCAAATTATGACATCTAAACTATCGGTACTTGGTTCCAATGGCGGCTCGTATGAAGGTCTGAACCAATATACGGCATACCGTTTAGGGGCATTACCAAATGAAATTATTGAAAGTGTTGACAACTCTGCTAAAACCGCAGTTTTATCCAATATCTATTCCGGAGAAATAAAAATTGAATCTGCTTCAATACTTGATGGAACTTGTAAAGAAGGTTGCGACTATCAGGCCTATACCATAACGTATACCGGTCTGCCGGAAGAAGCTTGCTTAGCTTTGGGCGGCAGTACTTGGAACAGTGATAGCAATTCTTCTATGGTAGGATTTGGCGTAGGGCAGAAAGATAAGGAAAAAACCATTAAAGAATACCTTAAACAAGACTGTGAAGGCGGTTCCGAAAGCGGAATGGTTGTAGCCTGCAGCGGAGCAAAATCAAAAATCAAAACACCTATTGATTTAGACATTGTAACCGACGCTTGCTCTTGTGCTTCAGGTGATTGCGTTTTGGTTTTGAAATTTTTCTGATAAGTTTTTATTCAAATCAATTTGAGCGGTGCATAATTATTACACCGCTCTTTTTATGAATTTGCGCTATCAAAATTGATACGCGGGTCAACAAGCGAATAAGTTAAATCGCTGATAAGTTTCAGCACCAATCCGAGAAGTCCAAAAATGTACAATGTTCCGAACACCACCGGATAGTCACGCGTCGTAATTGCCTCATATCCGAGCAATCCTAAGCCGTTGAGTGAAAAAATAACTTCAATTAACAACGAACCGGTAAACAACATTTTAATTAGCAAAGAAGGAAAACCGGCAATAATAATCAGCATTGCATTACGAAAAATATGCCCGTAAAGTATCTTATTTTCCGACACACCTTTGGCACGCGCTGTCAGCACATATTGCTTATTGATTTCATCAAGAAAAGAATTTTTGGTCAACATTGTCAAACCGGCAAACCCACCGATAACAATCGTCAAAACCGGCAGAGTGATGTGCCTAAAATAATCCAGAATCTGAGCTCCTAGGCTCAAACTTGCCCAATTATCAGACACCAAACCGCGCAGCGGAAACCATTGCCAATAAACGCCTCCGGCAAAGAAAACAATAAAAAACACCGCCAGTAAAAACACCGGCATTGCTGAACCGACAACAATAACAAAAGAAGTAATAACATCGAACTTTGAACCGTCTTTTTGCGCTTTGCGAATACCGAGCGGTATTGCAATCAGATAAATAATCAGCGTAGACCAAAGCCCAAGAGAAACTGATACCGGTAAACGCTCTTTTATCAGTTCCAAAATTGTTTTATCGCGATAATAACTCTTACCGAAATCAAAGCATAAATAATCTTTAATCATCTTACCATAACGATAATACCACGGCTTATCAAACCCGAATTGTTCTTCCAATGCCTTAATCAAATCCTCCGGCACACCCTGTGCCCCAACATATTTTGATGAAGCAGATGCGGCATTGGTATTGTTTGCATTGGCATTATTTACTTCTGCCGTGCCGCTGATTTGTGACTTTGCATCGGTATTCATTCCTCGATACTGTGCCAAAACATAGTCAACAGGTCCTCCCGGAGCAAGCTGAATTATGGCGAAATTAACGGTAATAATTCCCCATAACGTAAGCGGAATCAACATCAATCGTTTTAGGATATAACGCCGCATATTATTTCTCCTTTATCCACCAAGTAAAAGGCTGAAAACCGACCTTAATTTTTGTTTCCGGTTGACCGAATTTATCACGATAAGCCACACGAGAAAATGGCGAATACCATTGAAAAATCAAGTAATTTTCGTGCAACAAAACTCTGTCGAGCGCCTTAACATACGCCACATAATCCGTCTTTTCCTGCGCCGAAACCAGACCTTTTATCAACGCATCAACCACTTCATTTTTTATGCCTATAATATTGTTGCTACCTTTAATATCGGCCGAAGCGCTTCCCCAATAATCACGTTGTTCGTTTCCCGGCATTTGCGACACCCGATACGAGACAATCGCCATATCAAAATCAAAATTATCCAGCCGATTTTTGAAAATATTAACTTCTAAATTGCGAAATACCGCTTTAATTCCGATTTTGCGCAAATTTTCGATAAAAGGCAACATCACTTTTGTGAATGTTGCGCCGTTTGCCGAATTGCTTAAAATCTCGATTTCCAGCGGTTCTCCGGTTTTGAGATTTGTCATCTTACCGTCAACAAAATCATATCCGGCTTCTTTTAACAGCGTCACCGCTTTCTTTAGATTTTCACGCGAATTATAAATATCCTGATTTACTGTCAATTCGTATGGCTCGGTAAAAACATCTGACGGCAGCTTATCTCGATATTGCTCTAAAATTTCCAACTCTCGTCCCTGCGGCAAACCGGTTGCCTCCATTCCGGTGTTGGTAAAATAGCTGAAAAGCCGCTTATATTGCCCATAAAATAGTTTTTCGTTTGCCCATTCATAATTGAACGCCAAATCAATTGCTTTGCGCACACGTCTGTCCTTAAACTTATCACGCCGCACATTATAAGCAAAATTTTGCAAAGTCGCCGGATTATTATGTTCTATATTTTCTTTCTTAATCACGCCGGATTTCACTAAATCATTATCATATCCTGTCATCCAAATTTTGGCGATATACTCCTCTCTTGCGTCTATATCTCCGGAAAACAGTGCCTGCAGCGTAACCGTTGTATCTTGATAGTAGTCATAACGGATAATGTCAAAATTATAAAATCCGCGCTGAGTCGGCAAGTTTTTACCCCAGTAATGCGGATTTTTTTGTAGTTCAACAAATTTGTTGACTTGAAAATCTTTTACCACATACGGCCCGCTGCCGAGCGGTACTTGCAGTGTCGGTTTATCAAACTCGCGACCTTCCCAATCTTTTTTAGAAAACACGGAAAACTGTGCCAAAATCATCGGCAATTCTTTATTATTTGTGCCTTCTTTGAAATAAAATCGCACTTCCCGCTCACCGATTTTTTCAACCCTGTCTACATCGGCATAATACATTTTATAAATCGGTGAACCTTTTGTCATAATTGCATTAAAGCTGAATACCACATCATCAGCCGTCACCGGTGTTCCGTCCGAAAACTTTGCCTGAGGGTTCAAAATAAATCCGATATACGATTTATCTTCCGGCATATCAAATTTTTCAGCCAGCAACGGATAAACCGTAAAAGGGTCATCGGTCGGTGATGTACCAAGTGTTTCAAAACTCAAGCCTGCCACAAAAGTTGCCGCCACTCCCTTAAAGATATACGGATTAAAATTATCAAATGTTCCGTACGCCGGCAATACGATTTTACCACCTTGTGGCGCATTTGGATTAACATATTCAAAAGAGTGAAAATCAGGGGCATACTTTGCCGAACCGTATAATGCTATCCGGTCGGTAATTTTCGCCTGTACAAATTTAGTACAGCATAACAAAATCAAACTAGCCGTGATAATTGCTCTCATCTGTCCAACCACCGAAAGGATATATTAAATCTTCTTCTTTTTCTTCCGGAACCGCTGTTTTAAAAGCTGATGTCTCGACCATACTTAAATTTGGCTCTTTTCGCATAGCCGATATTGTCGATTCAGTATATGATGAATGCCCTGCACTATCATTTGAGCTTGTCCTATTTTCGTTAGTGGCACGCAAAGTATGTAATATATTTTGCGACTGTCCAAATGATGAAACAGTTGATTTTTCGCTCTTGTTAATGCCGGTTTTATCATCAATCTTTTCAACAGCAGATGTCGCATTTGCCATTGTTTCATCAAATGATGGCGTTAAATTTTCTGCATTATCGTTCCCCCCCCGAAAACCTTTATGTAAGGCCTGAAAAAACGGGTCCGGCTCATCATCAATCATAAACGGAGATTCCGGCTCTGACTTTCTAAACGGATTTAAGCGCTCAAAAAATGAAGGCCGTTTAGCATATTCTTCGTATACATCTTCACCACTTTGCGAAGATTCCGGCTCATTATCATTTTTATCAACATTCACAATGCTTTCCTGCGCTTTAGGTTCTTCCATATTTGCCAATTTCAGCACCGATGCATAATCATTGGTACGCCGTTCCGGCTGTGCCTGCGTCATATTTTGCATCGAGGAAACCGTATGTAAATCTTTTATTCCGTCAGTAAGCGGCGCAATAATCGAATAAACCTTGCCGAACACACCGCTTTCTATCATCTTCAAAAAAACCTTATCACGGTCGTGTTTTTCGAGCATCATCAACAATCCCTGATAGCGCGAGCAAAATTCCAACAATGAGCCGCGAAAAACCTTATCGCGATTAGCTTTTTCGCGTACCCACGCATCAAAAGTATTCTGATTTTTACTGGCATCAAGAATTGCCTTGCCGAGCGACCATTTTTCACCGCGCAACACTCGTTGCCACAATTGTTCAATCTGCGCGGAAGATGCAATATTGCAACGTTGTATAATTTCGCTCAAAGTTTCATTCATATCGGCAATAAACACGTCAAATTTATTGAGTACAAAACCGTCTTTAATCTCATGTTCGGCATCTAACATTACCCGCACCACCAAATCGGTATAATCTTGATTTTTTTGTAGCTGCACTAACAACTCACTCTGTTTTTTGTTCATAATACGATTTATTAGAAACTGATTTAAATATCCGAACACCAACCATACTGTCAAAATCGGTAAAATAACAATAGCTAACAGAGTCAGCATTGTTGTGGCATCTTGCTCTAACAAAGTAGTCTCACTTAGAACTGTACGTACATACATTACGGCGTAAATTAACCATATAACCGTCGAAAAAACTGCCGAAGAAAACGCAAACATCAACATTCTTTACCCTTTTTGCTTACTTTAAACAAAATCGCACTCACTTTAAGTGCATTGTATCTATAATTAGCAAATTTTTTATTAAGAAAATCAATAAACTTGAACAGATTTAAAAAAAGACTAAACATTTCAAAAAAATGTGTTACACTGCCCTCAAACTAAGAGAGGTTAAAATGAGTGATAACGAAACAAATGTTCTGGATTTTGAAAAAACCATTGTCGAAATAGAGGAAAAAATTGCGCATTTACAATCTATTGCCAGTGATGAAAATTTAGATGTCAGCAAAGAAATCAAAAAACTGCAAAAGCACTTGCAAACACATACCGAACATGTTTACCGCCATTTAACACCGTGGCAAAAAGCACAAATAGCACGCCACCCGAACCGCCCGCACTGCTTGGATTATATCAAAGCTCTGATTACGGATTTTGTGCCGCTTGCCGGTGATCGACGTTTTGGTGATGATGCCGCTATGGTTTGCGGTTTAGGTTCATTTGAAAATATACCGGTTGTGGTTATTGGGCAAGAAAAAGGCAATGATTTGGATTCGCGTATAAAATATAACTTCGGTATGGCCAAACCGGAAGGCTATCGCAAAGCACAGCGCCTGATGGATATGGCCGAAAAATTTAAACTTCCGGTTCTGAGTTTTGTTGACACGGCCGGTGCTTATCCGGGGATTGATGCTGAGGCTCGCGGACAAGCTGAAGCAATTGCCTCTTCTATTGAAAAATGTTTACAAATCAAAGCTCCGATTGTTGCTACCGTTATCGGAGAAGGCGGATCCGGCGGGGCAATTGCGATTGCTGTTGCCGATAGAGTTTTAATGCTGGAACATTCAATTTATTCTGTAATTTCACCGGAAGGGTGCGCATCTATTCTCTGGCGTTCTGCCGATAAAACCAAGGAAGCCACCGAAGCTCTGCATCTGACCGCGCAAGATTTAAAACAGCTCGGCATCATTGATGAGATTGTGCCGGAACCGCTTGGCGGTGCACATCGCAATCCGGAGGCCGCGTTTGAAAATCTGCGCACGGCACTCAAGCAGAATCTACAAGATTTAATTGCCGCCAACTATGACAAACTCAAAAAACAACGCACCGATAAATTTATGAAAATCGGCTCCCAATTTGTGATGGCAAAAAAAATTAAATAAAGGATGAATAACCTAAAAACGCACTGATTTTTGATTAGGTCAGTGCGTTTTTAGGCAGTTTGAAACAGCCTATATATTTTGTTCTTTTATTGATAATAAGCCTTAAATCAATATTCTATCTGCTATAACCGGTAGATACATTTTCCTGAACTTTTTGTGCCGGATAGCGTGGATTTTGTTGCTGCAATTTTCCATCTTTAGTAACTACTATACCTTCTCTTTCAAGATTTTTAATATGCTGTGCTTGAAAAGCCTGTTCTGCCTTAGATAGTGTTTCACCCTGCTGAGCACGTTTTTGTACATCCTTATATATGTAATTTTCGATAATTAAACTCCGCAAATTAAGATCTACATTCGTTCGTAAGTGACTTTCATTAAACGACTGTTGTGAACCACAAGTATACATTTTGTTTTGTTTATTATAATAAATTTGCGGCATCAGATAATCTGTACTTGTACCTTTTAGCTCGCCGGAAAATTGAACTCCTTTATCACTGAAAGAATACGTTATTCCCTCGGCTGTTGTATGCTCAGTTACTGACTGGCGTTGCTTTGCCTGCTGAACATTTTGCTTTGCTTGCACCACCTTATCTTGGTTGTTTGTCTGAGAAAAAAAGAAGTTAAATCTCATAAAATAATACAAGTTTTTCCTAAAAACAGCGAAACCCGCCGGATAAAATAATCCGACGGGCTTTACTCCAAATTAAATGATACGAACACGCTTGTTTGCAAGGTCTCCCTCAACGCAAACTTTCATACGGGGACCAACCTGCGGTGCACAATTCTCGATAGCCGTCACAAAATCATCCAGAGTGCGGCGGGTTCGTCCTACTACAGACTCTACCGTCACCGACAAACTGCCTTGCTCCCCGACTACTCGCACCTTTACCTCTGTACCGACAACCGACAGAGCATACTTATCCTCCGGTGACAGGTTACTGAAATCGCGCAGATGAATCGAAATCAGTGTCGGCAACGGAAAATTCCACACTGAATCGTTGTGATTGTGCATCACCGTGCCGGTAACAAACATCTTAAATGTACCTAACTTAGCGTTAATTTCCTTAAATCCGCTACTTACTACCCCACTAAGGGTACAATCAATTCTTTTCATAAGCTATGCGTTTTGGTGAATAAAAATTTGTAAATTGTAAAATTCGTAGCTATACTACTAGCATATTTTTTACATCTTGTCAAACCACAAATTACAAAAGTGATATTTTTAGCCATTATTTATATTTAAAAACTTCAAATCCGCCGGAACACCCGACGGATTTAAAATTTCAGGATTTGTTGAAGCTTTACTTTTTTTCGGACAAAACAGCCTCAATAAAGTTCTTTAACTCACAATCTTGGCGTTCTTCAACTCTCAGCAACGTAGCCTTTAAAGCGCCCAACGTACCGGTTACTTCAAATTCAACCGCCGAACCGTTTCTGGTCAAGGCGTACTTCTCGTTCAACGGTATAACCATACGATATGGCTCTACCGAAACAGTCACCAAGGGCGGAACAGAAAAATTCTGCTTTGCCCCATCTTCATAGATAATTTCGCTCACAGACATCGTAACAAGTAGCTGGTCATACCTACCGTTTTTTGAGGCGTGCACAGAACCCCTCAATCTAATATCAATTTTTTCCATACACTTTGTAATTTTGAAAATAATATATAACTAGTGAAAATATACGGCGATTATATCGCAATTTCTTAAAAAAGCAAGCAACTTTATTATATTTTTTCGCTTTGCAATTTAAAAAACTGAAAACGAACAGTAGCGGATTTATCCCGAATTTTTCCATAACCTTATGCTAAATATCCGCTCCGTATAACAAAAAATGGGAAGTATGGCGATAACTTCCCACTTCGGCACATTTTTTGGAATAAACATTGCGCCGGCAAAACAGAACATATATTCGTCATAAATGGAGTTAATAAACATAACCGTTCTGTTT
>DEST01000001.1 GCA_002361365.1 Alphaproteobacteria bacterium UBA3307 | reverse complement strand
ATTCGAGTTATGGTTGGGGATAAAGTTGATATTGAAATGACGCCGTATGATTTGACTAAAGGGCGCATTACTTTCAGACATAAAGACGCCTGACAGAATGGTTTATAAAATTAAGAGCCGCCTTTTGTTGCGGCTTTTTTAAATTGCTAAACAGAGGATAAAATGATTGAACAAAAGCAATCTGCAATGAGGAATGATAATAAAGTAACCAAATCTAAGCGCGATGTGGCGGCAGGTCTGATTATGTGTGACGGAATGCTCTTGATTGCACAGCGCAAGCATGGCAAAAGTTTGGAATATAAATGGGAATTTCCGGGCGGAAAGTTGGAACAAGGTGAAACACTGGAAGAATGTCTCAAACGTGAAATGATGGAAGAAATGCAACTCGAAATTGTGGTTGGAGAACATTTTGCGGATTCAAGTTATGACTATGACTTTGGCACCATTGTCTTGCATTCTTTTTGGGCAACTTGTAAAAGTAGAGATATTCCGGTGGTGCTGGAGCACGAGCAATATAAATGGGTTAATCTCAAAGATTTGCCGCAATATGATTTTGCACCGGCGGATAAGCCGATTATTGAAGCAATTTTAGCTCGCTTGTAATCTGAACGATTTTCAACGTTTTTTTTAAGATAAAGTTAACCGAAAGCATATATTCTTTGCCATATAAGTGGAAATATGCCGGAGTGCTATTATTTATAAATACAAAAACGGAGAAAATATGGCAGAACACAAAAATATCGGATATATTGCAGCTATCAACGGAGGGGTAATTGAGGCGGTTTTTTCTCAAAATTTACCGGCAATATATAATGCTTTAGCAATCGGAAAATTGACGGCGGAAGTTCAGGGATATATAAATCCGACTACCGTGCGAGCTTTGGTGATGGGGCCGACTCAGGGATTGTCGAGACATATGGAGGTTATTGATACCGGTCAACCGATAAAAGTTCCGGTAGGTAACAAAGTTCTCGGAAGAATGTTTAATATTTTTGGACAACCTATTGATAACGGTAGTGAGTTGAAAAATGCTCCGCTGCAATCTATTCACGCAAAAGCTGTACCGTTAAGCGAGCGTAAAGCGTCGTCAGAAATTTTTATTTCCGGTATTAAAGCAATAGATTTGTTAGCACCGATGGAACGCGGCGGTAAGGCCGGATTGTTTGGTGGTGCGGGCGTGGGAAAAACGGTGCTGATTACCGAGCTGATTAACAATATGGTCGGGCGTTATGAAGGTGCAAGCATTTTTTGCGGTGTCGGAGAACGTTCACGCGAAGGTGAGCAACTTTATCGCGAAATGAAAGAAGCTGGCGTTTTGGATAAGACTGTTATGGTTTTTGGGCAAATGAATGAAGCACCGGGGGTGCGCTTCAGAGTACCGCTGACCGGTTTGACAATGGCAGAGTATTTTCGCGATAAAGAAAAAAAAGATGTGTTATTGCTGATTGATAATATATTCCGCTTTGTGCAGGCCGGTTCGGAAGTTTCGGTATTGCTCGGGCAAATTCCGTCTCGCGTGGGTTATCAGCCATCTCTGGGCACGGATATTGCAGAACTTGAGGAAAGAATCTCTTCAACCGCCGATGCGGCAATAACATCTATTCAGGCGGTGTATGTGCCGGCAGATGATTTTACGGACCCGTCGGCAGTGCATACATTTGCACATCTTTCTTCCAGTATTGTGCTTTCTAGAGCTCGTGCGGCGCAAGGATTGTATCCGGCGGTAGACCCGTTAGCTTCTGCCTCAAATATGCTGGTGCCGCAAATTGTGGGCGAGCGTCATTATAATGTGGCAATAGCAGTGCGTAAATGTTTGGCGGAATATGAAGAGCTTAAAGATATTATTGCTATGCTCGGCTTTGATGAGTTGCCGGAACATGACCAGCAGACTGTGTTGACGGCGCGTAAACTCGAACGCTTTTTGACGCAGCCGTTTTATACCACATTCCAATTTACCGGAATGGAGGGACGTTCTGTTGACTTGCAAAAGACAATCGAGGGGTGTGAGCGTATTTTATCCGGAGAATTTAACTATCTGTCGGAAAATGATTTCTTTATGGTCGGAGATATTGATGAAATTATATCTAGAACCAAAGATAAAAAAGCCGCCTTTGAGCAAACCTTAAAGGAGAGCGCATAAAAAATGAAACTAACCGTGTTTACGCCATTTGGCACAATTTTGAAAAGCAAAATCTTAAAGGTAAATTTTGAAACTTTGAGCGGATACTATACATTGTTGCCGAAACATATTGATTTTGCCGCGGCAATGGAGGCAAATATTGTGACTTATACTACAACTGAGGGTATAGAAAAATATGTGGCGTGCCATCGCGGTATTGTTGTAAAAAAAGGAGATACAGTTACCATAACAGCACAAAATGCAGTACTCGGAGAAACACTTGATGAACTGACAAAAGTAATTGAGCGTGAATTTAAACAAATTGATGAGCAGCGTAAAGAAATCAATAGCGCTATGGCGCGTCTGGAACTCGGAATTATTCGCGGGTTTGGACAATTAAATAAAGGGGACTTTGATGGTGGAATTTGAAAAAACGCAAAATATTAAAGTGCGTGATGATTTGATACACAAAGCCGAACTTTTGAAACGTCGGCCATATCGCCATTGGAGTACACATTTCGGTATGATAGCTTCACTCGGCGGTGTGATTATTGTACCGATTTTACTTGGAATTTGGTGCGGCGGCTATTTAGATGATGTTTTACCGCAACGTTTTTCGTGGAGATTGTCGCTGCTGTTTATCGGTTTTGTGTGGGGCGCGTTTAATGCCTATATGTGGGTGAAAATAGAAAATAAAAAAATTGATGAATCGGAGGTAAAATCGGACGTTATTAAAAATAGGAGAAACAACAATGAATAATGGAACATTAGAACTGATGTGGCAACAGGCAGAAAATTGGCGTTTGGTGGTTGCGGCAATTTGCGGAGTAATTGTCGGAATTATCTATTTTTACAGTTTGCGTTGGACGGTTAATAAAATGAGTGAAACCAGTCATAAATTTAGGCTTTTCGGGTTGACTGCGTTGTGTAGAATTGCACTGTTTTTCGGGGTATTGGTGCTTATTGGGCATCGTAATGTGGCAGTCATTTTACTCTATGTGGTGGCTTTTTTCTTGACCAAAGTAGTGATTATCTGGAAAGAAAAAGGTTATTTTATAAAAGATGATGCAGAAAATGCAACACTGGCGAAGGGAAAATCAGATAATGAACTTTAAGGCAGATTTTTCTCATTGGCTGGATTTGCCGTGGGCGGATAAAACCATCGGGTTAGAAACCTTTGATACAATAAAGTTGCTTTCTTGCGGTAACTTCAGTATCAATGTCACAATTTTCAATTCGTGGATTGTGATTGCGGTAATTACGCTTGTTTCAGTGTTTGCCACTCGAAATATCAGCTACGGAAAAAATGTTTCAAAATTGCAAACTCTGCTGGAAATGTTGGTGCTGTGGATGCAAAAAGAAGCAAAAGAAACCAGTGGTTCGCCCGCAAACGGTTATTTTCAGATGGCACTCGGTTTGTTTTGCTTTATTTTTACAGCCAATCTGCTTACCTTTATTCCGTGGTTTCGTCCGCCGACAGCATCGCTGAGTACCACAATGGCGTTGGCGTTGACAGTGTTTTTTGCCATTCCGTATTTTTCGGTTAAAAATGCCGGAATTAAAGGGTATTTGAAAAAATTTATTGAACCTGTACCGCTTTTGCTGCCAATGAATATTTTCAGCGAGGTATTTTCGGTGTTTGCAATGGGGCTACGTTTGTTCGGAAATATGCTTAGTGGAGTGATGTTTGCCGGAATTTTAAGTGCGTTTATTCCGTTTGTGGCACCACTGACTATGCAGACTTTGGGGCTTTTGACCGGTTCAATACAGGCTTATATTTTTGCGCTTTTGGCGCTTGTTTATACTTTAAGCGTGCGAGCGGAAAATACAGAAGTTTAACTCATTAAAAGAAAAGGAGAAAAATTATGGATTCATATGCAATTATAGGGGCAGTTTCGGTTTTGGGAGCTTGCATTTGTATGGGTATCGGTAGTTTGGGGTCGGCACTTGGAGAAGGACAGGCTGCCGCCGCTGCGTTGACAGCTATGGCACAGCAACCGGACGAGGCCGGTCGCATTCGCTCCACAATGTTTGTTACGCTGGCAATGTTGGAAACAACGGCACTTTATGCTTTGTTAATCGCATTTTTGGCGCTTTATGCCAATCCGTTTTGGAACTATGCCATCAGTCAATAATAACTATAGGTGAGGGACGATGCAAATTGATTTGTTCACGCTGATTGCGCAGATTCTGAATTTGCTGATTTTACTGTTTTTATTGCGCAAGTTCTTGTATTTGCCGGTGTTAAAGGCAGTGTCAGCGCGGCAAAAGTTCATTGCTGAGGAAATAGAAAATGCCGAGAATGCCCGCAAAAGAGCAATGGCGGCAGAAAAAAAGAGTTTGTCGCAAGCACAAAAGTTAGAGGCACAAAAACAGGCTATTTTAGAAAGAGCGCATAAAGATGCTCTGGAGTTAAGTGCAAAATTAAAGGCAGATGCAGATGCGGAATATCAACTCAGACGTCGGCAATTCAGTGACAGAATCGTGGCAGAGGAAAAGAATTTTGATTTATCTGTGCAAAAGGCAGTGGCACAATATTTTGTGCAATTTGCGCATAAGGCCTTGGCTCAAATTGCCGATGCGGATTTAAATGCGGCGGCTGTCAGTCAGTTGATGCGGCGTGTGGCGGCGCTTTCCGGAGAAGAACAGCAACAGTATGCATACGCTTTCCAAAGTAAAAAACAAGTGGAAATACAGACAGCACTTATGCTTGATGATAATTTGAAAGCGCAATTTGAAAATTTTCTGCGTGAAACTTGGAATTTATCACAAAAAGTAAGTTTTAAATATGTCGTTAAACCAGATTTGATTTGCGGGATATGTATCGTTGCTGAAGAACAGCTTGTTGCTTGGAATTTTGAAAATTATCTTCAGGAATTTAGGCAAAATATGCATAAATCCATATCACAACTGTTGGTCCGAGGTGAAAAATGATGAAAACAAAACAAACGTTTGAGGCTATAGAGCAGAGCATTGATGATATGCAGGCGCACTTAAAAAAGGAAGAAATCAGTATCGTGCAGTCGGTTTCTGCCGGAACAGCTGTTGTAAGCGGTTTGGAAAATGCGCAAATGGATGAGATGCTGAGCTTTCCGCATAATGTGCAAGCTATGGTACAAACTCTAAACAGAAACTCAGTGGGAGTTGTATTTCTCGATAATCCGGATTTAATCAAAGCCGGTGACCGCGTAATTCGTACCGGACGTGTTTTAGATGTGCCGGTAAGCGAAAATCTACTCGGGAGGGTTATAAATCCGCTTGGAGAACCGCTTGACGGAAAAGGAGCGTATGCATATCAAGAACGTCGTCCGGTAGAAGTGGAAGCTGTACCCATTATGGACAGAGCTCCGGTTGATACGCCTTTACAAACAGGTATTAAGGCAGTAGACGCGTTTACACCAATCGGGCGCGGACAAAGAGAGTTGATTTTAGGCGACCGGCAGACCGGAAAAACCGCCATTGCACTTGATACTATTATCAATCAAAAGGGAAACGGAGTTGTTTGTATTTATTGCGCCATCGGACAGCGTAATTCTGCGGTGGCCGGTGTTATTGAGGATTTGCAAAAATATGGTATGAATGAGCAAACAATAGTGGTTTCCGCAACTGGTGATGATGAGGCCGGAATGCAATTTATTGCGCCATATGCCGCTACCTCTATCGGTGAATATTTTATGGAAAAAGGGCGTGATGTGTTGGTGGTATATGATGATTTGACCAATCATGCACGGGCGTATAGGCAAATGTCATTGTTGTTGCGCCGACCTCCGGGGCGTGAGGCATATCCGGGGGATATTTTCTATATCCATTCTCGTCTTTTGGAACGGGCAACCAAATTGAATACCGAAAATGGTGGCGGGTCTTTGACTGCCTTGCCGATTGTATGTACGGAAGCCGGCAACATTTCTGCTTATATTCCAACCAATATTATTTCTATTACCGATGGGCAGATTTATCTTTCGGCGCAAATGTTTCAAAAAGGATTGATGCCGGCAATCGATACCGGAAAATCCGTATCACGTGTCGGCGGAGATGCTCAACTTCCGGCTTATAAATCTGTGGTCGGGCCGCTCAAGTTGTTTTATGCACAGTTTGAAGAATTAGAATCATTTACTAAATTTGGAACACAGCTTGATAAAGAAACCCAACAGCGAATCGCGCGCGGACAGGCTGTTAGGCAGATTCTGCAACAGCGGCGTTTTAATTTGTTGAGTGCTGCCGAGCAAATTGCCGTGTTTGCTGCTACAAATGCCGGATTGTTTGATGGTATGGATACTGTGCAGACGAATAAAGCACAAGATAAGGTTTTGAAAATTTTTCATACGCGTTTTGCTGAGTCAGAGCAAAAAATATCTACGCGGCAAAAGCTTGGTGAAGATGAAATGCAAATGATGATTCAGGCCTTTAGAGATGTATTGCTGAACGGAGAATGAGTGATGCCGGCAGAAGCTTTGCAACGCAAAATTAAAACTACCAAAGATTTACGCGAAATTGTCAGCAATATGAAAACACTGTCGTCTGTCAGTATTTTGCAATACGAGCAAGCCAATGCCGTTTTACGCGAATATAAACACAATTTACGTGATGCATTTCAGGCTCTTGCTATTCATAATGATATTCCGAATTTAGCCATTCCGATGCGTGTGCATCAACGATATTTATTTATACTTATCGGCTCGGATAATGGTATGGTCGGGCGTTTTAATCGGGAGCTTATAGGAAATGTTGCGGATTTTATCTCAGAACAAAATATCAGTTCGGCAGATACTTATTTTGTTACGGTCGGTAAGCGGCTTTTTGCTTTGGCTGAACAGGCAAAATCATCTGTTTTGTCAGGATTTGCTACTTCAAATTCCGTAAAATCCATTATCTCTTTAGCTGAACAGGTAATTTTACGCATAGATAAGGCTATTTTACAAAACAGGGTGTCAGAAGTGTATGTTTGCTATCATCAGCGGCGTAAAAATGCGGCGGTGGAAGTGAAAATGAAAAAACTTCTGCCGATAGATATTCAGCAGTTGCAACAATTGCGCTATAAAAAATGGGAAACCAACAACATTCCTCTGGTGCCGGCAAAGCCGGATAAGATGTTTGCGGCTTTGTTGCGTGAATCGCTGACTGTTGAACTGGCCGAGTGTCTTAACTTGTCGTTAGCAGCCGAGCATTTTACGCGGATGACCAATATGCAAAATGCGGAAAAAAATATAGATGAAAATCTTGAAGAAATGGATTTGGAATATCAACAACAAAGGCAAGAAGAAATTACCAGTGAGTTGATAGATGTTATTTCCGGTGCTAATGCAATGAAAAAGGACGAAAGTTAATATCTTTCGCCCTTTTTATAATATTTAAATGCAACAGCTAATAGTCAATTCCTTTATCACCTTTGCTGACATAAGAATTGATTGCTGAGTTTACTTCTTTTTCTCGTTGCTCGGCAAAACCTTCTTGCTCATATGGTTTTAAGCCGGTAGGATTATCTATATGCTTATTAGGGTTACCTAAGTCATCAAGTACATCTCCTACTTTATGTAAAGCCTTTTTAAGTCGCTCCATAACGGTAGCAGGAACTTCTTGTTTTATTTCAGATGTTTTTACCATTTTAATATCTCCTTTTCTATGATTTTTTATGATTGTAGCACGAAAAAATGCAGATTGCAAGTTTTTTGTCAAAATATTTTTATGGCTAAATTAACCTCTCTTACGGATATAAATAAGAGAGGTTAAGGATAAACATATATTAGTTATCAATTATCATCGCCGTCAATTCTGCTTCTGAAACAACTTGGTCATCAACTTTTGATACACCTTTGAATACAAAAATATTGCGACGCACCTTTATTTTTTCCAAATGCATTTTGAGTTGGTCTCCCGGACGTACCGGTTTGCGGAATTTTACGCCATCAACAGACATAAAAAGCACGCTATGTTTGTTTGTTTCATAATCGCCTTGAGCAGCCATTACAATGCAGCCGGCAGTTTGTGCCATTGCCTCAATTTGCAACACTCCCGGCATAATAGGATTATTCGGAAAATGTCCCTGAAAAAACTGTTCGTTCATTGTTAGGTTTTTGATACCGATACCTTTCTCTCCCGGTTCTTCGACAATTAGTCTGTCCACAAGCAAAAACGGATAACGGTGCGGCAACATTTTCATAATTTCATCAATATTATAAACTTTTTCTTCCATTATTTTAACCTCTATTTTTTAGAATTTTTTTGCAAAAACGAAACTTGGCGCATATAGTCTTTGAATGGTACGCACGGGCTGCCCATCATCACTGCACCGGCTTCAATATCACGCATGGCTCCGGATTGTGCCGCCACTTGTGCACCGCTACCGATATTCAAGTGGTCTGCCAAACCGACCTGACCGCCTAAAACAACATAATCTCCGAGTGTGCAGCTTCCGGCAATTCCGACTTGCGACACAATCACGCAACCTCGACCGAGCTTATTATTATGCGCAATCTGCACCAAATTATCAATGCGAGAGCCATCACCTATTACCGTATCGTCAAGTGCACCACGGTCAATACAAGTGTTAGCGCCGATTTCCACATCATTGCCGATAATGACGCGACCCAGTTGCGGAATGCGATGATGTTGACCGTTTATCAACTGAAAGCCGAAACCGTCTTGCCCAAGGCGAGCTCCGGTATAAATATAGCAATTGTTGCCAATAATGCTGTAGGCAATTGATGCATTGTTCCCAATTCGGCAATTGTTGCCGATTTTGCAGCCTTGTGCAATTACAACATTCGGTTCAATTATACAATTATCACCTATTTCTACGTCTTTTCCAATTACTACATTTTCTCCAACGAAGCAATTTGTACCGATTTTGGCGTTTGCGGCAATTTTCGCACTGGCAGCAATTTGAGCTATCGGCATCTTTTCGGCATACATAAATTCGTTAAGTTTAATAAATGCAATTTTGGGATTTTCGCTGATTAAAACAATTACGTTTTCCGGCACAAATTGCTGCAAATCTGTAGTTGTTATACAGGCTTTGGCTTGCATTTGCCTTGCCTTTTCTTTATTTTTTCGGTCATAAAAAAAGCAAATATCTTCTGTGCCGGCGTGCAACATTGTGGCTATGTCGGCGATTGTTTCATCAGCCTTTGATGTATCTGCTAAAACGGCAGACGTGACTTCAGCCACCTGAGCTAAAGTCACGTTTTCCTTTGCATCGTAAAAATGCTTATCTACCATATTTTTCCCCTTACAAACTGGTGCCGAAGTTCAGGCGGAATACTTCTTTCTCATCATAATCCGTCTTAACAATCGGGAAACCGAAGTCAAGGTTGATTCTACCCATCGGAGAGAACCAGTCAAATCCGAAACCGATTGATTGTCTGACTAAACCAGAGTAGGCGATTTTATTTTCATCAAAGTTATCCGGTTTGCCGATGGTACCGATATCCCAGAATAGACGTCCTTTGACACCAAGTTCATCTAAGCCGATAGGGAAAGTAAGTTCAGTGCCGGAATACATCATCCAGTTACCACCTAAAGCATCTCTGGTTCTGCGGTCACGTGCGCCGATACCAGCTGATTCAAAACCGCGCATATTGGCACCGCCCAGATAGTAACGGTCAGACATTCTGACATCTTTGCCGCCATAGCCTGCAATATAACCGCCGTTGGCAAAAAATCTGAAGGTATAGTGGTCAAACAGAGTATAGAACTTAGAAAGTTTTACGTCTACTTTGTTGTATTTTGTGTCACCACCCAAGCCGGAAATATCGTGTCCGACAGATACATAATATCCTTCCTTCGGGTTGACTGAACTGTCTCGACGGTCATATACGAATGTTTCGCCAACAGAGGAGGTTGTTGCTTTCCCTTTTTCTGCTTTTACAAATTCTGAAGCGTAATCTTTGACGTTTTTGATTTCATTTGTGCTTAAATTATAGCGTACAAAGTGATAAAATCTGTCTGTATATTTCCAACCGAAACGAGTGCGTCCGCCGATGGTACGAGTATCATAAGATGCCTCATCTTCATAATCTTGGTCTTCCATAAATAAATCAATACCGGCGCTCAAACGGCGGCCTAAGAAATACGGTTCCGTAAAACTGATGCTGTAATCTTTATTTTTTTCGGAAACTCCGACATTGAAGCCGAGTTCTTGCCCCTTGCCGCGGAAGTTATTTTCAACAATTCCGGCGCGGACTAAAGCACCGTTGGTGGTTGAGTAGCCGACACCAACATTGAAGTATCCGGTAGATTTTTCTTCAACAACTGTATTGATATTTACTTTGTTATCTGAAATAACATCGGTTTGCATATCTACTTTACTGAAATAGTTCAGATTTTCAATATTGCGGCGCGAATCGCGTAATTTAGAAATATTAAGTGCATCGCCTTCGTCTATTCTGAATTCGCGACGGATAACTTCGTCAACTGTACGCTCATTACCGGTGATATTAATGCGATTTACAAACATACGCTCGCTTTCGTTGACAATAAAGGTGATATCGACCTTACCTTTACCGTCTTCAACATTACGGTTAAGCTCCGGAACAACATCTACAAAAGCAAAACCTTTTTTACCTAAGCGTTCGGTCATTGCTGAGATTGAGCGTTCAACATCTTCCGAATTATACCAATCTCCTTTAGACAATTCAACATCTTTATACAATCTATCGGTATTAACCCCTTCAACTTGGGATATAATATTGATATTGCGAACTTCATAGCGCGGACCTTCGTCTACCGTAAAAGTTAAGATAAATGATTTATTGTCATCACTGAGTTCGGCAACTGCGGATTCCACATTAAAATCGGCATATCCGTGCGTTGTATAGAAACGACGCAACATTTCTTTATCATAATCCATTTTTTCGGCATCATATTCATCAGCCGAACTAAAGAAACGATACCATCTGCTTTCACGGCTCATAATTTCATCACGCAAATCAGAATTGCTGTAGTGCGTGTTGCCGATAAAGTTAATTTTATCGATTTTTGCCGCGGTACCTTCGTCAATTTCATATATCAAATCAACACGATTATCTTCTCTTTCAATAATTTTAGGTTCGACCGTAACTGCATAGCGTCCGGTTTTGCGATATACGTCCAAAATTCGTTGAACATCTTGTTGTACTTTAGCTTTGTCATAAATTGAACGCGGACCTAACTGAACTTCACTTTCAAGAGTTCTGTCGGCAATTTTATCATTGCCGTCAAAGGCGCGTTTGCCGATAATCGGGTTTTCTTTTACATTGATTTTGAGAGTGTTGTTACTGGAAACATCGAAATTAATATCGCTGAACAAACCGGTTTCATACAAGTTTTTAAACGAATTATCCAATTCTTCTTGTGAAATGTTGCGGTTTTGTTTCAGATTTAAATAGGCCAGAACCGTTTCTTTTTCAACACGTTGTAAACCATCAACTTCTATGTTTTTAACATAATATCCGGCTGCATTTGCCTGAAACGCAATCCAACTCATCAATAATCCGGCATAAATTCCTTTTTTCATTGTGTTATTCCTTATCTATCAAAAATACGCCCGAACAGATGTACGATATCATTCCATGTCGCAAATACCATAAGGGCTAAAACAATCAATAAACCGAATTTAAAGATATAATCCTTAATATTTGGTTTAAGTTCACGACCTATCAACAGTTCAATCAGGAAAATTAACAAATTTCCGCCGTCTAAAACCGGAATCGGAAACAGATTAATCAATCCTAAATTAACTGATATCAGAGCCATAAAATAAATAAATCCGAGAAAACCGCCGCTTTTACTGACATCTCCGGATAATTCGGCAATTCTGATAATACCGCCGACGTCTTTGCCATCACGTTGACCTGTTATCATTTGCCAGACACCACGCAAAGTCATTGCAGTAATGTCATAAGTTTCTTTAACGCCGGCGGCAAACGCTTGCGAAAATGTATATTTTTCCGCAGAAGTAAGTTCCGGTGTTGATTTTACACCCAGCAGACGGCGTTGCGGGGTTTTGCCGTTTTCGTCCTGCTGAGTTTCATTTAAATATGCATCAAAAGTCAGCTTGCGTGAGTATTTAAGCTCAATTTCATCATCTTGATGCGTCATTACATAATCTTTTAAGTCCTTAAATATGTTTATTTTTTTACCGTCTACTGTTTCCAATTTATCACCATTTTGCAAGCCTGCTTTTTGTGCCGGACTTTCCGGAAGTACGTTTTTGACAATCGGTAATACTATCGGCTGGGACGAATCCTCCGCATCTTCCGCCGGTTGTCCGCTGATGCCGATAAATTTGGTTGAAACGGATTCTCCGCACGCTGCTATTTTTTGTGGAGATAATTTTGCCGTATACGGACGTATAACTTCTATGCTTACTGGGTCTTCATTGGTCAATAAAATCTCGTTGCTCAAAGATGAAAAATCCGTAACTTGTATTCCATTAACGGCCGTGATGGTGTCTCCGGCCAATATTCCGGCTTTTTGTGCCGCACTATCCGGCATTACTTCCCCGACAACAGGCGGATATACCAATTTACCGTATATCCAGAATAAACAGCAAAACAATAAAACAGCGAACAGATAATTAAATAGCGGACCTGCGACCACAATCAGAATTTTCTTCCACGTCTTTTGTAACGGAAAAGCCCCTTTTTTATCTTCTTCTGACAGGCTTTCCAGACTGTTATCCACTGTTGACGATGAGGCATCGGCATCTCCCAAAAATTGGCAATAACCACCGAGCGGTACAACTGCCAGTTGCCAACAAGTGCCTTTTTTATCGGTTCTGCTCCAAATTTTTTTACCAAAGCCGATGGAAAATGCTACAACCTTTACTCCAAGCAAGCGCGCGACAATAAAGTGCCCAAACTCGTGAACAAATACTAAAATTCCGAGCAGAACGATAAATGGTACTATATAGTAAATAATGTTTGCTATCAGCGACATTTTTCTACCTCATAAAATCCATGCAAAAAACAAATAAGTAAATGCAGATGCAAAAATCAACCCGTCTATACGGTCAAAAACACCGCCGTGTCCCGGAATCAGCTTAGATGAATCTTTGACTCCTACTTTACGTTTTATGGCTGATTCGATTAAATCTCCTATTTGTGCCAAAATTGCAATAAATACAGCCATCAGTGCATAAAACATTTGACTGTTGACATTCCATTCATAGCGTACACCGAGCGGTTTGTACGAAAATGAAATATAGCGAAATTTATCAAAATCATAAAACGGAATTTCCATAATTGTGGTGCAGAAAAACATAAAAATTATGCTGATTGATACCGCTAATAATATACCACCGATAAAACCTGACCACGTTTTGTTGGGACTGATTTTAGGCGCTAACTTAGGTCCGCGTACGCTACAGCCGACCACTAAACCGCCGATATCCATACTCCATACCATCAAGAAAAACCAAGCAGTCATAATAAAACTGTAATTATAGCGCGGGTCAAAATCGCCGGTACTCGGGTCAAACGAACGATAAATCCAAATCAGCGAGGCAACCCCGATAGAAATATAAGGTACACCCAAAATCAAAAGCCAACGATGTTTTTCTTTTTCTGCCAAAGCCCATACAAACAATGATATTATGGCAATCATCGGAATGATTACCGAAAAATTATAAGCCCAAATAGCCGTAGCCAAGCCCATCATATATGCAGTTACATAATATGAAGAAGTATGCGGTGCAGAAAGCATATTTGCCCATTCCCAAGCCAATAACCCCCCTACGGTTATTGCCAAAACTTCTACATACGGACTGCCTATGTATAACGTTATTATGGCAATCGGAATCATTACCGCCGCCGCCAATATCCGCTTAATCATCGCTCCTGTTTTACGACTTACCATATCTTCTCTCCCTTTTGCTGTATTCTTCAATAATTCTAATCAGCTCTTCTTTATTAAAATCAGGCCATAAGGTGTCTGAAAAATAAAATTCACTGTACGAAAGTTGCCACGGCAGATAGTTGCTGATACGCATTTCTCCTCCTGTTCTAATCATTAGGTCAGGCTCCGGAAGTTCTGCCGTATATAAGCATTGCTCAAGCAAATCGCAATCAATTTCTTCCGGCGTGATTTCTCCGTTTTGCACTTTTTGCACCACTTTTTTAGTAGCAGCAACCAATTCTTGTCTGCCTCCGTAGCTAAGGGCTACGCATAATGTTACTGCGGTGTTTTGTGCTGTTTCTTGCTCTATTTTATTGATTTTTGCCACAATATCCGCTGCCAACATTTGACGCTCACCAATAAATAATATGCGAGCGTTATGTTCCTGTAATTCCTTAAAGCCGGTATCAAGATATTGCCGAAGCAAATTCATCAAATGCTCCACTTCATCGGGCGAGCGCTGCCAATTTTCAGTAGAAAAAGCATACACAGTCAAGTACTTTATTCCGATTTGTTCCGCAGCCTTGGCAATTTCCACCAACACATCAGCACCTTTTTTATGACCTTGTACAACCGGTAAACCGCGCTGTTTGGCCCAACGACGGTTACCGTCCATAATAAAAGCAATATGTTGTAAATCGGAATTACTCACGGCACAATCCTAAACCTGCATAATATCTTTTTCTTTGGCCTCGTACTGCTCATCTATTTTTTTGACGGCATCATCGGTCCATTTTTGAATATCAGTGTTATATTTTTTTTCATCATCTTCCGAAATCAGCGAATCTTTTTTGAGTTTTTTAACCTCATCCATAGCATCGCGACGAATATTGCGAATCGCCACCTTTCCTTGCTCCGCATATTTTCCGGCAATTTTTACCAATTCTTTGCGTCGTTCTTCACTGAGTGGCGGAATCGGAATCCGGATTATTTGTCCGTCATTCATAGGGTTTAAGCCTAAATCGCTTTCACGCAAAGCTTTTTCGACGCTTTTAAGTAATGTTTTATCCCATACACTGACCGATAAAGTACGTGCATCAGGTACACTGACTGTGCCAACTTGTGAAATCGGAGACATACTGCCGTATGCTTCAACCAAAATACCATCGAGTAAACTGGCATGAGCCCGACCTGCACGCAGACCGCCGAAATCTGTCTTTAATGCGTCCAGAGTTTTATCCATTCTGGCTAAAGTATCATTTTTTATTGAATTATAATCTGTCATAATTTTCCTCTTTATGATTTGATAATTGTATGTTTAACTGTACCGCATACTGCATCAATCAGCGAATTTTCATCGGCTTGCGCAAATACCATTATCGGTAATTTTACATCGCGTGCCAATGCGATTGCTGTCATATCCATTACGTTAAGATGTTGAGCAATAACCGAGTCATAGCTGATTTTATCAAAACGTACGGCGTTCAAATTATAGCGCGGATCCGCATCATAGACTCCGTCAACCTGAGTAGCTTTAAGCAATATATCACAGTGCATTTCTGCCGCACGCAAAACCGCTCCGGTGTCTGTTGTAAAATAAGGGCTACCGGTTCCTCCGGCAAAAATAAGCACATTTCCTTGTTCCAGCGAATCGATAGCGTCTTTGAAGCAATAAGTATCACAAACTTGCGGAACGTTTAACCCAGAATAAATTATAGCCGGGCAATTTATATTATCCAGTGCGGATTTCAGACTCAAAGCGTTCATCAATGTTGCCATCATACCGATTTGGTCTGCTACACTTCGATCCATAGTTTGAGCTGCATCTTTGGCTCCGCGGAAAAAATTACCGCCACCGACTACCAAACAAATTTTTACTCCCATACTACGGATTTTGGCAATTTCTTGCGCCAAGCGGGCAACAACTTCAGAGTTGATACCGTTTTTTGCGTTTCCGGCCAGACCTTCGCCTGATAACTTAAGCAATATCCTTTGGTACAAGGGTTTCATTTTCCACTCAATCTTAGTTTAAAATCTACCTGTATGTTAATCATTTTATTCGTGTTGTCATCATTATTTTACACGATTTCAACAGGGTTTTTAAAAATTAAAAAGTAACATAAAAAATATGGTTGAAAATATTTTTTATTTCGGATACAAAAACTATTATCTGTAATAAGGAGATATGAAAATGCTATTACTTCTGTTTTTATGTGCTATAGGCGGATATTTTGCCGGTTCAATACCATTTGGTTTAGTTTTGTGTCATCTGGCCGGATATGGTGATATTCGTAAAATCGGCTCACATAATATCGGTGCTACCAATGTTTTACGTACAGGCAATAAGTGGTTGGCACTTTTGACAGTTATTTTAGATGCGTTAAAGGCCGGTTTGGCAGCATTTGCCGCATATAAATTTTTGCCGCAGATGCCGGTAATGCATTTATGGGGAGCAAATGCTCCGTTTAATGTAGTTTGCTCGCTGATTGCCGGTACTTTCGGAGTTTTGGGACACAATTTTCCGCTCTGGCTCAAATTTAAAGGGGGAAAAGGAGTTGCTTCTGCTTTTGGATTTATTTTGCTGACTCAACCTTATGTGGCTCTGATTGCTTTAGGAATTTGGCTCTTTATGGCGTTTATGTTTCGTTATTCTTCACTTGCGGCGCTGACGGCTGCTGCGGCAATGCCGATAATTGCATATTTTATGTGTCCGCCGATTTATGCCGTGTTTTACAGCGCACTGGCGTTGTTGGTGATTATTCGACATCACGCAAATATTGCACGGTTGCTCAAAGGTGAAGAAAGTAAAATTACTTTTAAGAAGAAGACAGCGTGAAAGACGAAAATTTAATTGATATTCTGCAATTGATAAATACCGACTGCATCGGGCCGGTAAAGTTTTATGCCGCCGTTAAAAAAGCCGGAAGTATTCGGAATGCCCTGAAAATGGTGGCTCAAAAACGCACACTTTATTCGCGAGAAAGAGCGCAAATTGAATGTGAAAATGCAGCTAAATTGGGGGTGAAAATTATTGCTTATACCAATAAACAATATCCGCAGAATTTGTTGCAACTCAATGATGCACCACCGGTGATTTATGCTTGGGGTAATACGGATTTGTTAAATTATCCGGTATGTGTTTCGATTGTGGGGGCTCGCAACGCCTCCATCGGCGGACGCAAGATGGCTTCAAGAATCGCTTATGATTTAACAGAAGCTGAGGTGTTGGTGGTTTCCGGCTTAGCACGCGGAATTGATGCAGCGGCGCATAAAGGTGCACTTTATGCTAAAGGACAACAAGGTCCGACTCTTGCTGTTTTGGGAACCGGAGTTGATGTGCCGTATCCTACTGAAAATACCGAATTGTACAATGCTGTACGCGATAGCGGATTGCTGATTTCTGAATTGCCTTTCGGAACACCGGCACAAGTTGCTAATTTTCCGCGGCGTAATCGGATAATATCTGCTTTGAGTGATGGAACACTGGTGGTTGAAGCCGGTGTAAATTCCGGTTCGCTGATTACGGCAAAATTAGCATTGGAACAAGGTAAAGAAATTTTTGCCGTCCCCGGTTCACCGATGGAATCACGTTCCGCCGGTCCGAACAAATTGATTAAGGAAGGCGCATTATTAGTTGAAAATGCCGATGATATACTTAATGCATTAAGTATGCGGGCAGGGCAACAAATAAAAGAACAAAAAACTTTATTGCTCCCCCTTGACAAACCCCAAAATCAAGTAAATATTTCTGCTCATAAAGAAGTGTCGATTTTAACATCGGAAATACCAACGGAAAATGTTCGATTGATAGATATGATTTCGTATGAAGGTGTTGATATTGATGAGTTGCTACGTAGTTGCGGATTGACTCAATCTGATTTTTTTGCGCAGATTCTGGATTTGGAATTTTCGGGAAAAGTCGAGCGTCACGCCGGCAATAAAATAGCAAAAATTAAAGGAAAATAAAATGAAATTAGTTGTTGTGGAATCTCCGGCAAAAGCCAAAACAATCAATAAGTATCTAGGTCCTGACTATAAGGTTTTGGCCAGCTATGGGCATATCCGAGATTTGCCGAGCAAAGATGGTTCCGTCGACCCTGAGCACGATTTTGCCATGCAATGGGAATTCAGTGCCGCCGGACGCAAACATCTCAATGATATAATAACCGCGCTCAAAGATTGCGATACCCTGATTCTCGCATCCGACCCGGATAGAGAGGGAGAAGCAATCGCATGGCATATTTTGGAAGAACTTAAAGAAAAAAAGAAATTGAGCGGCAAAAAAATTCAGCGCGTGGTTTTTCATGAAATTACAAAATCCGCTGTCAAAGAAGGTATTGAGAATCCGCGCGAGATTGATCAAGATTTGGTCAGTGCTTATATGGCACGGCGAGCACTTGACTATTTGGTAGGATTTACGCTTTCGCCGGTTTTATGGCGCAAACTTCCGGGTTCAAAATCCGCGGGGCGTGTGCAATCTGTTGCTTTGCGTCTGATTTGTGAACGCGAAAATGAAATCGAAAAATTCAAGCCGGAAGAATATTGGACAGTCGATGTTGATTTGCTTACCGCCGGCGGCGCATCAATGCTGACACATTTAATCAGTCTCGACGGCAAAAAATTGGCAAAATTTACGCTAAATACGGCGGAAAAAGCCGCTGATGCCAAAGCTAAAATTGAGGCACAAGAATTCCATATTGATAATGTGGAGCGTAAAAAAGCCAGCCGCTATCCGGCGCCGCCGTTCACAACTTCTACCCTGCAGCAAGAAGCGGCACGCAAGCTCAGATTTTCAGCCAAAAAAACAATGCAAGTAGCGCAAAAACTTTATGAAGATGGTTTTATTACTTATATGCGTACCGATGCGGTTAATCTTTCCAAAGACGCTATTAAAGCTTGTCGTGATGCGATTGAAAAATATTTCGGGGCATCATATCTGCCGAAAACCGCGAAAGAGTACAAAAACAAAACTAAAAATGCACAAGAGGCGCACGAGGCTATTCGTCCGTCCGACGTGATGAATACGCCGAAGAAAATGGAGTTAAAACTCGATTCTGACGCACATAAACTTTATGAGCTGATTTGGAAACGTACTGTTGCTTGTCAGATGAATCCGGCAATTCTTGATAAAGTTGTGGTTGATGCAAAATCGGCCGATGAAAAAATTTTGCTGCGTGCCACCGGTCAGGTGATTCAATTTGATGGTTTCTTGAAACTGTATCAAGAGAGTAAAGACGATGCTGATGAAGACGAAGATAATGTTATTTTGCCAAATGTTGAAGCCGGTGAAAAAGTCAGTAAAGGTGAAATCAAACCGACACAGCATTTTACGACTCCACCGCCGCGCTTTACTGAAGCAAGTCTGGTGAAAAAACTTGAAGAACTCGGTATCGGTCGGCCATCGACTTATGCCAGTATTATAGCGGTGTTGCAGGAGCGTAAATATGTCAAGGTTGAAAAATTGCGCTTTATTCCGGAAGACCGCGGACGCATTGTGACGGTATTTTTGGAAAATTTCTTTAAAAAGTATGTTGAGTACGATTTTACGGCACAATTGGAAGAATATCTAGATGATGTTTCTGCCGGTAATATGGAATGGAAGAAACTGCTCGGCGGATTTTGGGCTAAATTTATTAAAACGGTTGAAAGTGTTCAGCCGTTGCAGTTAACGGAAGTTATCGACCGTATTGATGAAGCTCTTTCGGCTCACTTGTTTCCGCCGCGTGAAGATGGTTCCGACCCGCGCAGTTGTCCGCAATGCCATAGCGGTCGTTTGAGTATAAAATTCGGAAAATACGGCGCTTTTTTAGGCTGTTCGAACTATCCGGAATGTTCATATACCAAACCGTTGGCAGATACAAAAGAGGAGGAACAAAAAGATGCTAACGATACGGCAATTCGTCCGTTACAAAACGATAACAAACAAATGTGCCAGCACAATGGTATGAATGTCTATCTTAAAAAAGGCCCTTACGGTTTTTATGTGCAGCTTGGCGAAGATGCCACCGCCACCACCGAAAAGCCGAAGCGTGTTGCATTGCCAAAGTTTGTAAAACCGGAAGAACTGACACCGGAACAAGCGGAGATTTTGGTTTCTTTACCTCGAGACTTAGGTAACGGTATTGAAGTCAATATCGGCAAATTCGGACAATATGTAAAACAAGGTACGAAATCAAAATCGCTGACCGGTTCGGACAATATTTTCAATATTACACCGGAGCGTGCCGCTGAAATTCTGCAAAACGCCGTAGCCAAGCCGGAACCTAAAGTTTTGGGCAAACATCCGAAAACAAAAGAAGATATTATCTTAAGCAAAGGACGTTATGGAATGTATCTCAAGTGCGGACGTAACAATTATGCCATTCCGAAAGGTTATGCCCCAAGTGAATTGACGGCAGAAGAGGCAATTAAAATTGTTACGGCTAAAAAATAGTCGAGTCGCATTAAGATATTCAGAAACTTCAGGACGTTAAAAAAACAGGCTCCCATATGTCACATTGTGCATAGGGAGCCTTATTTAGTGAGATTTGGTGCGGTTAATCACCGGCCGGAGCATCACGTGGTTCATCTGAACTTCAGGTGATACTCGATTCGGGTTAAGCTCGAAGACCAAGAGTTTCTTGTCTTCAAACCGCTGAGAGAGCAAGAGTTCGCAACCGTCTGCATAGCAAAAACAGCTACCGCCGAGGTTGTTCCACTCAAGGGTATGTTCGTCCTTGAAAACCTCTTTACCGGAACGAAGGTCATAAAACTTTCCATCCTTTTTAGCACACGGAATTGTCCGTATGATGTAGGGGTTGGCATAGTCTCCGATTTGCGGCAACATATTGACGTTGTACAGTGGAGGAATAACCACGAGAGTTACCGCTTGGTCAATAACTTTTACGAGTTTCATAAGCTATTTTTTTTGTGAATAATATCATAATACTTCTAATCGGATGTTATAGATAGCACTTTTTATGCATTTTGTCAAGATATTTTTGTAAAAAAACATAATATTTTGGAAAAGATGCATTTTATGTGCAATAATTTTAAATGCAGATAGCGTTTATAATTTAAAGGTATGCGGCTTATTCTAAATAGCAAACGTGTAAAAACGTTACCGGTTTAATGTCGGTTGCGGCATAAACACGGTGGCGGATTTGTCCGCGGATATAATCTTCTATTTGATTTTTATTACTGCTTTCCGCACATTTTTTTGCTATTAGTGGGCGAACTTTTTCTAAAATGTCCGCGGCTAGATTTTGCCAGTCGCTTACCTCTAAAATATCTATGGAACTTATTTGCAAATCAAGCAGTTCTTGCCCTTTAATTACGGCAGAAATAAACAGCGAGCAATTAAAGGCAATGCGTTTACGATTGTGTATAAGTTGTGAGCCGAGCGACACAGCGCGTCCGCGGTCCCAGCCAAAGATACCTGTCGGCACAATTTCAGTACATTTAATATGCTTATCTTGAAGCAAGCATAAATCACCGTTACGAGTTGAGAAAACTTCGGCAATTCCGCATTCTGCCGCAAAACGTTTGTGCTCTCGAATAAATTTTTTATCGCCGTGTACAGGAAGCACAATCTCCGGCTTTAACAGTTCATACATACGTTTTAAATCTGTTTTGGTGGCGTGACCGGAAGTATGTACCAAATGCGTTTCTTCAGTAATAATCGTTGCCCCTAGTTCAGCCATTTTTTCTTGCATACGTTCAATCTTTGCCTCATTTCCCGGAATAATTTTAGAAGAAAAAATAACCGTGTCATTGTGTCCCAGTTTGACATATTTGCTTTCTCCGTTGGCGATGAGGCTCATCGCACTTCGGTAGTTGGCTTGTGAGCCGGTGCAAATGTACATTACCTTGTCACTAGGAATATCTTTGGCTTCTTCTGCGGAATAAAACTTAGGTAAATCAGCAAAATAACCGCATTCACGCGCAATTTGAATATTGGTCATTAGGGTACGTCCGAGTAATACCGGAGTTCGATTGGCTCTATCTG
>DEST01000012.1 GCA_002361365.1 Alphaproteobacteria bacterium UBA3307 | reverse complement strand
CTACAGGATTTATATGTAAATGAACAGAATTCACAACAAGAAGTTGTACAAGCGTGGAAACGTGAGCAAGAAAGACGAACCAAAATTAATCAGACTGCTGGTTTAAAAACTTTGGGCGCCGGTTTACGTCATATCCGTACCAATAAAGGATTGACCTTAATAGAAGTTTCGGAACATGCAGATATGACATTATCCGTATATCACCGCATAGAAATGGGGCAGCGTGAAGTTTCCGATAAAGAATATCGTAATATTGCCAAAGCACTGTCTATGACAGTAGAAAAACTTAAAGCTGAAATTCAGACTCTGAATGAAAACGGGCAATTAGAGGACATTATTGAGCATAATGACACGCGGTATAAGTTGCTAAATAATGCTCGTTATGCTAATCTCGGCGCAGTTTCGGTTGAATCTGACGGAGATATAATGGTTCCGGTTTATGGTGTCGGCAATTCGGAAGGCAATATTGTGATTGACCGTGGTGATAGCCTGAAAGAAATTGCTTGTCCGGCACACCTAGCAAACAAGCATAATATTTATGCCGTAAATTTATGCACACGTCGTTTGGGCTCACTCTTGTCAAATCGGGCAGTTTTATTTGCTGACCCTAATGAAATTGTCAGCGCCGGCGATGTTGCGCTTTATTACATCAATGACGAAGAAGCAAAATTACTGAGTATTCGTGAAGATGAAAACGGTCAATTATATGGTTTGCGCTGGAATCCTGACGAAAGAACCAATTTCAGCAATGAAGATTTAACTAAATTGCACAAAATCGTGGTAATTAATCTTTAAAAAACGCATAATTTTGTGCTTTATTAACAAGAAATTTACTCTCTCTATTTAATGATAGAGGGAGTAAATTGTAAAACAGGAGTCTTTCGTGGAGCAAGAACAAGAAAATAATGCAGCATCACAATTAAATGATGAATTGAACACATCTGCGGAGTTTCAGGGCAATAAAGATGATGAAGAAGACGTATTGCTTACAGCACAGCGTTACTTGAATATTCATCACCAAATTCATATTTTTAAAGAGTTTCGTAAAAAACAATTTGATGAAGAACTAATGCAGGTTCCGCACGAAATTCGCAAAGTTATTGCTCTTTTGCCTGGGGGGCGTCTTTTGTTGGAGCATATTGCCGAATTATTTGAGCAAAACGGCAAAACAGATGCTTCTTTAGCGGCGTTACTTAAATCACTTGAAGGCAAGAGCCACTTTGCCGACAGTAGTGTATCTGCCGCATCTGAAGCAGCGCCGGTTACAGTTGCTGCCGTTGCTCCGACCATTACGGCTCCGATAGAATTGGGCGGAGATTTTACCAAGGCCTTAACCGATTCGTTTAATGCTTATTCGCAAAATTTGCACGCTCTGACGGTAAATATTCAAAAAATGGCCGTAGCACAACAATCTGCCGCACCGGCTGCGGTGGCTCCGATAGAATTGGGTGATGATTTTTCCAAAGCGCTGACGGCTTCGTTTGACACTTATGCACAAAACTTGCACGAACTGACTGAAAACATTCAAAAAATAGCCGTAGCACAACAATCTGCCGCACCGGCTGCGGTGGCTCCGATAGAATTGGGCGAGGATTTTTCCAAAGCGCTGACGGCTTCGTTTGACACTTATGCGCAAAACTTGCACGAACTGACTGAAAATATTCAAAAAATAGCCGTAGCACAACAATCTGCCGCACCGGCTGCGATAGCTCCGATAGAATTGGGCGAGGATTTTTCCAAAGCGCTGACGGCTTCGTTTGACACTTATGCACAAAACTTGCACGAACTGACTGAAAATATTCAAAAAATAGCCGTAGCACAACAATCTGCCGCACCGGCTGCGGTGGCTCCGATAGAATTGGGCGAGGATTTTTCCAAAGCGCTGACGGCTTCGTTTGACACTTATGCGCAAAACTTGCACGAACTGACTGAAAATATTCAAAAAATAGCCGTAAATTCAGCATCTTCCGACAGCAACAAATCTACCGAAACTTTGTTACCGAAATTTAAGGATTCTATTGCGGAAATATTGCAAGAAAACGCAAAACAACAAATGAATGTTCTTAAAAACTTTGGAGAAACCTTGTCTAAAAGCATTATTGATTCCCAAAAAGAGTTGATAGCCGCGCTTAAAAACACAACACAAAATTATATTCCGACCTCGATGCCGACAGCTCCGACTTATCAGTCTGTTTTATCCGAACAGTCAAATAATCCTCAGCCGGCCCCTGTCGAAAAACCAAAAAAATCAGCGGAGGTTAAACAAACTGCAATAAAAGACAGTTCTTCGGTACAACCAAAGGAAAAATCTCCAAATAAGGAAAATTCCGCCAAGCAAACTAGAAACAATGCGTCAAATAAGGAAGATTCCACTGCAAAAACAGACAAATCAAAGTCAGCAAACACTCAATCTTCAAACCTTAAAAATAAATCGGAGCAAGATTTAAATAATCCGGCATATAAGTCTGAAAAAAACACTACTTCAAAATCGACTCCGCTTTCTGCTACCGAAGCTGTAATTGCTTCAAACGAAATGGATATAAACGATGTGTTTGCTCAACTTTCCGGTGCTTTGAGCACAGATGATGATATTGACGCCAAATTGGCGGCAACGGCTCAAAAATCAAACTCTTCGTTTGTCGATGACTTTGAGAACGACATTACACCACATACTTCATCCGAACCGGTAAAGTCCCCAAACAAACCTACACCAGAGACGGATACGACTACATCTGACTATAATGATGAAATGTCTAAAATTCGTAGTGCTTTAAATTCCACTGAAACTGTTTCGCTTGAAGATTTTGATAATATTGCTCCGGTTTCTTTAAATCCGGAAGATGATACGATTTCTCGTTCATTTGAAGAATTTACCGGACAGCCGTATAATGACGCATTATCTGAGGCCTTTAATGATGATTCTGGTTTAGCATCAACCCCTAATGATGCTAATGATGCTAATGATGCTAATGATGCTAATAATGCTAATAATGTCACATCTGACAATGATGATTCACAATGGGAATATGAATATGTTGATGAAAACGGCAACCCGATATCTGACTCGGACGACGCGCAATGGGAATATGTTGATGAAAACGGCAACCCGATAACACCGCAAGATGATGATGAGTGGGAATACGAATATGTTGATGAAAACGGTAACCCGATAAGCTAAGGATACAGCCCAAAAAATTATTTACAAACAGAACTAAAGCAGTTAGAATATAGTCGAAAAGGAAATTGTAAATGACAGAAACAAAAAACGCATCAATGTCCGCAAACTCTCCGGCCGTTTCTAAAGATATGCTGTGGTATGTCAACAATTATATTGTGCTGATTGATTATTATGACAGAACCATATCCAGAATTGCGGCGCGTTGTGTTCGTATGGGCAATATAGCGATGGAAGAATATAAATTTTATCCATATATTCTTGATGTTTTGGAAGAAATTTGTGATACCGGCAACTATATTTTAGAGCATACAGAACTTTATCCGTATGTAGAACGCAAAATTGCCGGAGGTATTGAAGCACTCAAAAAAAATCTGTCATTGTATCAACAGGAGCTGACCAACAATCAGTCACCTGATATGTTGCGTTCCGACCCGAATGAAAGCAAAAAAATCAATGAAGTAATGAGCAATTTTGATAAAGCGGTTGACCCGACCGTCGGTGCCGGTATGAATATTGATGATTTGATGAATAAACTGATGGCTGAAAACGCCATACAAGATAATAATGATTTTATAGATACGCCCAAGAAATCATAACTTTTTAGGAAAATAACGCCGATGAAAAAAATTTCAAACTTTAATATCTACGCATTTTTGGTTGTTTTTGCACTTGCACTAAGCGCTTGCGTCGAAGATGAAGAAATATTATTACGGCAGGAAGCAGAAGCATACGCTGCCAGCTTAAAGGTAGAGCCGGAAAAAGTTCCACCGCAAGACCCATATATGATTAGAACTACCGAAGGTGCCAATGCACTGGACTTAGAAACTCCGTTACGGTGTAATGTCAATTGGGCCGACCAACAAATGATTTTATCTTTACCTTATGAAAAATCCGCCTTCAAACTGGAGCGCAATGGTCAAAACGACCCTCTGCCACGCTTTGAAGTTACGGGGTTTACGTTTGATATGATGCCAGCGGAACAAGCAATGGTTCGCCTTACTAAAGAAGCCGGAATTCGTATATCTTCATCAGATGGCCCATATACAGCTATCTCGGCTCAAGATTTGAAGGGTGAATTTTCGGAAGTCATAAAAATGATTGCCGATTCGGCCGGTATTTATTATACCTATAATGCTAAAGATAAAATCTTAACCTTGAGCCGTCGCACCAATATGACACTTTACACACCACATTCTCGTCCGATTATTTTAGGACTTCTTGATGTGATTCGCGGTGCCGGACTGACCAATATTGTTGCCAATTGGGCTGATTATTCCCTCACCTTCGATGCAGATATGGAAACGCAAAAAAAGATGACAGAACTGATAAAATTTTTTGAAAACAGCCCGACCTTGGTGGCTTATGATGTTAGTGTGTTCCGCTTATATCCGCATGACATTTCACACGATATAGAATGGAAAGAATTACTCAATGCGTTTGATTTTGGCGCAATCACCACTGCACAAGCCGGTGTTATCGGTCGCATTTTAACCACTACCAATGATATTTCGGTTGAAAATTTGCAAAAATTTTTAGGCAGTCAAGCCAAAATAGAAGCTGTTTCGGAAGGTAAGTTTATTGTACCTAATTTGTGGCTTGCTCGCTTTGATATAGGCAAATGCAGTCAACCCGGAGCTGATCCGTACGGAATGTCCGTATTAGCAAAAGCATCAGTGGAAAAAGGTAATGAAATTTTTACGGATGCCACCCTAGAAGTTACAGATGGGCAAGTAACGCATTTTAATGTTCGGAGCAAACTCGGCGAAAACTTTTTGATTATCGGCTTGCCAAATGAGTTATTTGGAGTACAATCTCCTAAATCGGAAACAATCGTCTTTATGGTTCCGCGTCTGATTAGAACTTTAAGAACAAATGAAAAAGTTAAAAACAATTTATAAGAGGTAAATTATGGCAGAAAATTTACAGACAACTCCACCGCGTAAACTTAGAAAAATCAAGCGCATAAAAGTACCGACCCCGCAAAGTCAACCGATGAGTTTCGGGGCACCTACAAAAGTAAATTATACGCAGCCTGAACCACAAGCTAAACCGATGCCGCAACCAGAACCACAATCGCAAACACAATCATTTTTCGGCAATGGCGGCAATGATGTAATATACGATAATAACGGTGATGCCGAAAACATTCATTTTATCACTGAAGAAGAAATGATGCCGCATAATCCGGATTCGCTCAAAGAACTTCTGCATAATAAAAATGTGCTGATTTTATTAGCTGCTGCTTGCTTGTTGGGAATTATGTTTGGCTATATGTCTGCTCCTAAATCATCAGGAGTATCCGGCCGTGGTCTGGAAGGTGTTGTTGCCAACCAAGATGTACCCAAAGGACGTAGCCGTTGCGGATTGGTAGAGCTTAATCAGCCATGTGTACTGTATATTATGAATCCTAAAAACCACGATGTTTCCGGTAAAGAGTTTTACCCGATTGCCGCCAGTTGGACCGGTCGCGAACGCTATATGATAGAAACCAGCAATATGCATTACGGCACACAACGTATAAAACCGGGTGGAATAGCACAAATAAACATACCGTCATTATAAAAAAGTTGTACATATGGCAATATTTTAAACAAATCACAAAAAAATGCTTGCAAACAGCAAAAAAAGCATATACAAGAAAACATAATTGTTCGGTTGCGTTATTTTGCTTGCTTTTTAAATAAAAGTATGCTAAGTATTGCGCCGAATGTTTGTGTAATGTATTAACTTAAAGAGAAGAAAAATGGCTACACCTAAGAAAAAAGTATCTAAATCTCGTCGCGATATGCGCCGTTCTCATGATGCGCTCACTCCGAATGCTTATCAAGAATGCCCAAACTGCGGCGAGCTTAAAAGACCACATCATGTTTGCCCGAAATGCGGTCAATATGATGGTAAAGATGTTGTTGCGCAAAAAGTTGCAAAATAACATTTTAGTACTATAAACTAAAATATGGAGCAGGTTTTGTCTGAAAATAATCTGGTCATATCCGTAGATGCAATGGGGGGAGATAATTCCCCTCGCATCGTAGTGGAAGCCATAAATTTGGCACACAAAAATAATCCCGACATAAGTTTTTTGTTGTTTGGCGATGAAGAAAAAATCAATGCTGATTTTAAACGTTTTCCGCAAATGAAAGGCTATTGCAAAATTGTTCATACGGCGGAATTTGTACGCAATGAAGATAAACCGTCACAAGTAATTCGCAACAAAAATACCAG
>DEST01000044.1 GCA_002361365.1 Alphaproteobacteria bacterium UBA3307 | reverse complement strand
ACCACCTCAGCCACAGCGTCGGCGCGTACTAACTTAACGTGTCTTTGTGCCAAAGTTCCTTCTCGGTCATCAGGAAACATATTGTATAATAAATGAGCCATTGTCATACCTAAAACTCTATCGCCCAAGAATTCGAGCCGCTCATAATTACGATGTTCATTAGCTGTTACACTGCTGTGGGTTAATGCTTGTTGTAACAGTTTTGGATTATGAAATTTATACTGCAATATTTGCTGTAACTTTTCCATTTATTAATGTATCCCCATAAAAAATCTGTCCCATCGAATTGTTTGCCACCAAGTCCACGGCTTATATATCGCGCCTTTGTCATTATGAGAAAAGAAAATAAACTTAGCTTTGCCAACCAAATTTTCTTTAGGTACAAAACCTACTCTGATACGGCTATCATCTGAGCGGTCGCGATTATCTCCCATTACAAAAAATGAATCTTTCGGTACCGTAAATTCTTCAGTATCATCGACAATTCGTTCATTATCGGAAATTTCTAATATTTGGTGCCGAACTCCATTAGGTAAGGTTTCTGAATATTGAGTATAAAACTCAGGAATATTCACATATTCATCTATTATATAACGCCCAATTTCTTGTCGTTCAACCCTTTGTGAATTAATATACAACCGTCCGTGTTTTACTTGCACTTTATCGCCCGGAAGTCCGATGATGCGTTTAATAAAATCGGTATGAGTATCTTGTGGAAAACGAAAAACTACCACATCTCCGCGCTCAGGCTGTTCATATTTGATACGACCATCAAAAAGCGGTAATCCGAACGGAAATGAAAAACGCGAATAGCCATAAGAATATTTAGTTACAAACAAATAATCACCTACACGCAACGTCGGGTACATCGAGCCTGACGGAATTCGGAATGGTTCTAACAAAAAACTGCGGATAATCACTGCAATCAAAATTGCTAAAATTATAGTTTTTACGTTTTCAATAACAGACTTTGATAAGGCTTTATTTTCGATATTTTCAGGTTGTGCCTTATTATTTTCTTTACTTATTTGCACGATTAATCCTCATCCTCCGTATCAACGTAATCATCATCAAAATAATCTTCTTCATCAGTCATATCATCATTTTCGAGCAATAGTTCATCATCAATATCTGATTTTTTGCGTCGTCCGCGTTGTTTTTTGCTTGGAGCTCTTTGTTGCATAGCACTGATAATATATTGTCCGCTTATTTTATATAAATCCGGCAGATGACCGCTATATTTATGGTCAGCATCTTCTATCATAGCAAAATCTATATCAACATTACGTTGCATATTAAGGCGACGTGCCATTGTTTCTACCATCAGCGGTGGCACAAATTCATCTTGTCCGCCCTGAATAATCAATCCAGAAGCCGGACAAGGCGCCAAGAACGAAAAATCCTTTTCATTTGCCGGAGGAGTTACAGCAATGAAATTATTGATATCCGGACGACGCATCAGCAATTGTAAACCTATCCAAGCTCCAAATGAATGACCGGCAATCCAACATTGTTTAGCATCAGGATTCATATTTTGCAGCCAATCCAGAGCCACTGTAGCATCAGAAAGCTCACCAACACCATTATTAAACTGCCCCTGAGAGCGTCCGACTCCTCTAAAATTAAATCTCAAAACCGAGAATCCCAAATCTTGAAAACAACGAAAAAGTGTGTATACCACTTTATTATTCATTGTTCCGCCGAATGTCGGGTCCGGATGTAAAACGAGTGCAACCGGTGCATTGGCACGCGGACTTTTATAATATCTTCCTTCCAGACGGCCTTCCTGACCGTTAAATATAACTTCTTCCATATTATTTCACTTTGTTATATCAATTTTAACACATTAAATTTATTATCAGATAAGATAACTTTAGGGAGTATAACACAAGATGAATTCAAAATACAAGTTAATTTTACAAGACATTCAGGCAATTATTGACCGTGACCCTGCTACTCGCTCAAAAGCGGAGGCTATTATATGTTCTTCCGGACTGCATGCAATAGCAATACACAGGGTAGCACATTGGCTTTGGCAAAATAATTTTTTGCTTACGGCGCGTATTTTATCCCAGATTTCACGTTTTTTAACCGGTATTGAAATTCATCCCGGAGCCAAAATAGGCAGTGGTTTTATGATTGACCACGGCATGGGAGTTGTTATTGGTGAAACAACCGAAATCGGAAATAACGTTACTCTGTATCACGATGTTACTCTCGGCGGTCGTAAATTATATGACGAAAACGGTAAAAAGCTTGAAAAACGCCATCCGACAATCGGCAATAATGTTACCATCGGTTCCGGTGCACAAGTTTTAGGACCAATAACACTCGGAGATAATGTAAAAATCGGCTCAAATGCTATAGTAATACATGACATTCCTGCCAATTCCACAGTTGTTAACACTCCGGCATATATTGTGCAGAAATCGCATACTCCGGCCAAAGATTTTTGCGCATACGGTATTGAACCGGATAAAAACGATTCTACTAATTCATCACTTAAAAAATCTAAATCGGCAACAACTAAAGTTGCCACAAAAATAAAAAAGACACACAAATAAAAGAATATGCTGACATCTGCATTTTTTTATGATAACATACAATAAGTTTTTATGGAGAAAATGATGCAGATACGTTTTGTAGGTATAATGTTTTGTTTAATATTATTAACAAACCATGCAAATGCGCAAACACTACCAAATAATCCGTGGTTGAATACAAAATCAGAAGCATATATACCTGCACAATCCGAATATACTGATGATAAATCACAAGTTCAAGCGGCTAAAACTCCGACAACAATAAATGTAAATTTTAATATTTTGATGAACTATTTTGCCGACTCTTCAGCAGAAAAAACACATAAATCTTTACAACCGAATGCTGCAATTATTGATTTTTTGCAAAATATAAATTTTTATGATACAACAAACACTAAAGATTCGACACAATCTTCCAATCCGCTTAACGAAGCTGCTCAGACATATAATCAATATTTAAAGAATATGCAGCATAAATACAATCAAACCAAGCAAAATGCTGAAAAATTTTATCAAGATAAAATGAATACTTTGAAAAATATACAGCAAAATACCATCAAAAATATTCGTAATATATTAAAATAGAAGGAAAAATTTAACTCATGAATAATAATCCGTTTAAAATAGAGAGCCCGTTTGAACCGTCCGGCGACCAACCGCAGGCAATCAAGGAGTTGTGTGAAGGAGTTGAACGCGGCGAGCGTAATCAGGTGTTGCTTGGTGTTACCGGTTCGGGAAAAACATTTACCATGGCAAAAATAATAGAACAGTGTCAGCGGCCGGCATTGATTATGGAGCCGAATAAAATTCTGGCAGCTCAGCTCTATGCAGAAATGAAGGAGTTTTTTCCGCATAACAACGTTGAATACTTTGTGTCGTATTATGACTATTATCAGCCGGAAG
>DEST01000067.1 GCA_002361365.1 Alphaproteobacteria bacterium UBA3307 | reverse complement strand
ATACCGTCCGCATATCCTCTTTTTTTCTACTATATTCACGATTTTTTATAACCTAACCTCGCAGCCAGTGATACGCTTTATATATCACCATTTTTTCAAAGTCAATACTTTTTTTTAAAAAAACTCATTTTTCTTCAAAAAAAATTTTTCTCGACGCAACATATTTGTAATGATATAACATTTTATTTTGCAAATACAATATATTACTTAGTTTTAGATTTTATCCACAGGTTGTGTATAATTCTCTGATAATCTACTTTGGAACATTTTTTTTAGCTAAAATACACCTATTATATAAAGAGAGAAATCACACCACAAAATAATCCCGACTCGGCAAACCAGAATCGGGGTTTTTTATATATCATTCAAACTCTATCTTTTTGTTGTATTAGCTCTGAAATCTCTCATTGTAGCCACATTCATCTGCATTTTAGCACCATTATTTTTCTGTTCGGAAGCTAATTGCTCCGGCAGTTTTTCTGCCACACTGACAACTCTGGCACTGAAATCAACATTACCAACCGGATTCTTTTCCGAATTTGCCTTAAATTCTCCGACGGCATTTTTCAATTCTTCCGGATTGGCTTTTTTCAACACATCCAAACTTTTACTCTTATCCATGCCGTTATATGAAAATCCTGATATTCCGCTGATTTCTTCCATTGCGGAAACTCGAGCATACGTTTCGAGTACATGATATACATCACTATATATCTGAACTTGCCGTTCTTGTGATTGCAACAAAACAGATGATTTTGCTTTTTGATTATTCTCTCCGAGCTTTTCGACACTGTTCCCTGCTTTGGACATACGCTTACTATTGATCAATTCTGCCATTTTCAAATTTTTGGTTTTATCACCGGAATGCATCGATTCTTTTTTAGATTCTTTTTTAGATTCTTTTTTATTTTTTTTGAATACATTATTAAACTTGGTTTTTAACTTATTCCAGATAGATTGCCTTCCGTCTTTTTCCTTATTATTAACCTTTTCATTGTCACCTGTTTTTTCCTTCTGCTCCGACTGTTTCTGTTCAATCTTAAAAGTGCTTTGTGATGCACTTTCTCTTACTTCTTGTTTTACTTTGTCATTCAAAGAAATGTTATTAAGCACATCGTTTATACTTTTCTTATAGTCTTCCGAATCTGCAACTTTTTCTTTCAAGTTAAGCATTGTATCCAAAATTTTTTCAGACAATTCGGGATGATTTGTCGCTATTTCTTTATATTTTTCCAATGCCGGAAGTCCTTTATCCCAAGCATTTTGCATTTTTGCAAAGCTTTGAGCAGTAGCATCTACAAAAGCCTCCGCAACTTTTGAATCTCCCAAATATCGCACCTGATTTGTAAAGGATTCCAATTCAAAAGCGCACATTCCTTCACTTTCATTATGAGCAAATAAATCTTTGGTCGTATTCAGCAAATCAACTGCCATTTCAGGAGTTTCAGGCTTAATTTCCGCACAAATTTTTGCTAAATCCGCGGCAATTGCTCCTTCATTATAATCCTTGCTCAAACCGGCATTACCATATATTTTACCCCAGTTTTCCTGAAATTTGTGTACCAAAGCCAAATTTTGCGCATCGGTCATTTGTTTTGCATCGGATTTCAGATTCATTGACATTCCAAAGCCAAGATACTCCGTCTCATCTAATATTTTACCCCATTCCTCAAAATTACTCATATTTAACACTCCATTACTTCGTTTATTTTTCAAGATAGTAGTATTTTTGTAGACTATAGTCAACACATTTTTTCATAATTATATTATCATTCACACTAGGCAGGTAAAAAGGATTAAATAATTTGACTAACAGACTCGAAAATATCGGGCTGAATATTCGTAAATATCGTAAACAAAAAAAGCTCAAACAAATAGAGCTGGCGATAGAGGTCGGGATAGACCGCTCGTATTTATCTGAAATTGAAAACGGACGCACCAATCCGTCGGTTAGTGTGTTGTACGCCATTGCCGATGCGCTGAAAATTGACATTGCCGAACTGTTTGTTCCTTATCAACTTTAAAATTTTTTCCATATTTCCGCGATTTTACTTGATAATCTAAAAATGTGCTGTATTATATATATTGTCGTGTAATTTTTAGGAGGTATAATAACAATATATGGTCGACATACAACGTAACGATGACGAAATTTTGATAAATGAAAATATTAAGGCAAAACAAGTTCGTCTGATTGATGCCAACAACGAGAATCGCGGCATCGTATCTATTAAAGAAGCTCTGGCTATTGCAGAAGACTCCGGTTTGGATTTGATAGAAATTTCTCCACAGGCTAATCCGCCGGTTTGCAAGGTTTTAGATTTCGGTAAATTCCGTTATGAACAGCAAAAGCGCAAAAATGAAGCTAAAAAGAATCAAAAAATTGTGGAAATAAAAGAACTGAAGTTGCGACCGGTTATTGAAACACACGATTATGAAGTAAAAATCAAACAAGCTAAAAAATTTTTAGAACAAGGCAATAAAGTTAAGTTCACTATGCGTTTTAAAGGACGTGAACTCAGTGCCAATGACTTGGGTAAACAGATTCTATCTCAAATTGTTGAAGATTTGGATATGTTCAGTAAAGTTGATTCTGAGGCTAAACTTGAAGGAAGACAAATGACAATGATTTTAGCGCCGCAAAAACAATAAAATCTCATTCTTAATCTTATAGGCAAATACTATGATACCAGTTTTCTTAATCAGCGACGAAAATTACGCAAAATATACCGCTGTTACTATTCAATCCGTATTATCTGGAACAAAGGAAAAAATTGAATTTTACCTTCTTGACGGAGGTATAACTCAAGAAAGTAAAGATAAAATATCCAAGGTTGTAAAAAATACCGGTAATGATATAGAATTTATCCCAATAGATGTAAACTTATTTCAAAATTTCCCAAACATCGCACATTTTTCAATAAATACGTATTTCCGGTATCTGATTCCGGATTTAAAGCCAAGTATACACAAAGCCCTGTATATTGACACCGATATGATTATCAAAGGCGATGTATCTGATATTTATAATACTGATATGGATAATCACGGAATTGCCGCTGTCCCGTATTTGACAGAAGAATTAAAACCGCATGACTTGGCAAATTATAAAAAAGCCCTCAATTTACCTCAAAGTCATAAATACTTTAATGCCGGACTATTGCTTATAGATTGTGACTACTGGCGGCAGCATAACATAAGTCAAGTATTGATGACAAAAACGGCAGAATTACACAACAAGCTTAATATGCCGGATCAAGATGTGCTTAACATTGTATTTGCCGAAAACTATAAGATTCTACCGAAACAATATAATTTAATAGTGGACACCTCAGTAAAATACTTTGATTTTAATCATTATCTTAAAACACTTGACGGTTGCTACGTCTTACATTACACCGGTGGCAGAGAGGTTCGTCCTTGGATGCATGCTAAAGTCCCATGCTATCAGACTTTTTGGAATATTGCAAAACAAACTCCATTTTATACCGACTTATTGGTTGAATTGATGTTCAATTATATGGATAATATGGAGCATAAAGATGAATATAAGACAAAAAATATAAAAATATTCGGCTTTATTCCATTTTTAAAAATTAAGACCAAAGCTTCTGTAAAGAAAGTTTATTTGTTTGGCTTTATTCCTCTGTTAAAGATAAAAACGGCGAAATAAAATCATATCAAAAAATGAGGCTAACCCAATGGTTAGCCTCATTTTTTAGCGCCATTCACTTTTAACTTTGTATAATGGAATTTTTCCAAACAACTTTACATGCTTTTTGCCGAATTTCTGACTGACGGTAATTATAGGCAACCAGTCAAACAAATAATATTTTTCATAACTTTTGTGAATGTGGTTTAGAAAAAAACTATAATTTGCATATGGCAAATTTTTTTCTGCTTCTTTTACAAAAGAAGCCTGCATTTCAGGCGGAACCAATTTATAAACGCCAGCTAAATTAGCGGTATACCAATCCCAAAATCCTTCTCGTATTATATCTGCTCGCGGATTTTGACTAAACGCTTCCATTACAACATCTTTCATTTTCAATGTTTGAAAATTACGTTCATGGCATATTGAAGATAAAGTATTTTGATGGTGACAATAAAAATACAGCGGCTCGGCCAAAAAGTAAATATCTTGCAACAACGGATATACTTGCAGAAGAAAAATAACGTCTTCGGCAAAAGATATTTTTTCCGGAAAGCGAATCTTTTGTAGCAAATCACTCTTATATAAAAATCTCACAACATGGAAATGGCTCTGATAAATTTTGTTTCCAAGCTTAGTAAAGGATGTTTTCACATCTTTAGAGACATCCAAATACTTAATAATCTCTTTATTTCCGTCGGTTTCAACTGACCACACATTACACCCAACCATATCAACGTTTTCACGTTCCATTGCCGTATGCAGTTTTTCAAACATAGTCGCATCAATATAATCATCGGAATCAATAAAAGAAATATATTTACCATGTGCATGGTCCATACCGTTGTTGCGCGCCGCACTTACTCCCATATTATGCGGATTGGATATAACTCTTACTCTGGCATCTTTAGCCGCATATTCATCACAGATTGCGCGTGAATTATCCTGCCCGCAATCATCAACCAAAATTACCTCTATATCCTCAAAAGTTGATGCTAAAATACTATCTAAGCATCTGCCGAGGTATTTCTCCACATTATAAATCGGCACAATTACCGATATTTCAGGTGCTTTATCCATTGTTTAATCCTTATAAAATTACTAAGAAAAGCAAACGCCGCCGGCTTATTATTACCGACGGCGCCACAAAGTTAAAGACTATTTGTTTTCCAAATCTTCGCCGGTTTCTTGGTTAACCCGCTTAGCCGACAGCTTAATTTTGCCGCGGTTATCCGTGCCTAAGCATTTAACCCACATTTCATCGCCTTCTTTATAGAAGTCGGAAACTGAAGCAATACGTTCATTCTTCACTTCGGAAATATGAACCAAACCTTCGGTCTGTCCCAAAAAGCGAACAAATGCACCAAAGTCCATAATCTTGGTAATCGTACCGTGATAAATTTTACCTGCTTCAGGCTCGGCCACAATACCGGTAATGATTTCAATCGCCTTTTGGCAGTTTTCGTTATTGTTTGAAGCAATCGTTACCACACCGTCATCGGTAATATCAATTTTGGTGTTGGTTTTTTCGATAATTTCGCGAATAACCTTACCGCCGGTACCGATAACCTCACGGATTTTATCGATCGGAATAGTCATGGTATGAATACGCGGTGCTTTCGGAGAAATTTCCGGACGCGGTGCCGCCAAAGCTTTAGCCATTTCGCCTAAAATATGGATACGACCTTCATGCGCCTGCGCCAAAGCATTTTGCATAATTTCTTTGGTAATCGACGTAATCTTAATATCCATTTGCAGAGCGGTTACGCCGTCTTTGGTACCGGCTACCTTAAAGTCCATGTCGCCAAGGTGGTCTTCATCACCCAAAATATCGGTCAAAATCGCCACACGACCGTCATTTTCTTTAATCAAACCCATAGCAATACCGGCAACCGGCTTTTTCATCGGCACACCGGCATCCATCAACGACAGGCAGGTGCCGCATACGGTTGCCATTGAAGAAGAACCGTTGGATTCCATAATATCGGAAACCACACGCAAAGTATAAGGGAAAACTTCCTTATTTGTCGGCAGCATCGGGTGAATAGCGCGCCAAGCGAGCTTACCGTGACCGATTTCGCGACGTCCCGGAGTACCCAAACGACCGCATTCACCAACCGAAAACGGCGGGAAGTTATAATAAAGCATAAAGTCTTGCTTGTATTCCGGCAACAAACCGTCAACAATTTGCGCATCATCCGGCGTACCCAAGGTCGTAACCACCAAAGCTTGTGTTTCGCCGCGGGTAAACAATGCCGAACCATGAGCTTCCGGCAACAGGTTTACTTCACATTGAATCGGGCGTACCGTTCTGGTGTCACGGCCGTCAATACGATGACCTGTTGTCAAAACCTTTTCGCGCATGGTGTGATGCATAACATTTTCGATTGCATCGCCGACAAACGTCATTTCCACTTCATTTTCCGGATCAATCGTGGCTTTAACTTCTTCTGCCAACTGACCGAGAACCGTACCGCGCTCCAGTTTATCGGTAATACCGAAAGCTTCGTTATAGCGCGCACCGAAATCTTTCAAAATGCGCTCGCTCAAAGCGGTATATTCCGGCGGAAATTCCGGAGTAGCCCATTTTTCCTTACCTGCTTCGGCCGCCATTTCTTTAATCAATTTAATTACCGGTTGAAAGCTCTCAAAACCGAACATTACCGAACCGAGCATTACATCTTCCGAAAGCTCGTTAGCTTCGGATTCAACCATCAACACGCCTTCTTCGGTACCGGCAACGGTCAATTTCAATTCAGATTCGGCTTGTTCTTCAATGGTCGGATTCAAAATATATGCGCCGTTTTTGTAGCCGACATTAGCTGCGCCGATAGGTCCCATAAACGGAATACCGGAAATTGCCAAAGCCGCAGATGCCGCAACCATTGAAACCACGTCGGAATCATTCTTTTGGTCGTGCGACAACACGGTGCAGACAATTTGTACTTCATTTTTGAACGCATCAGGGAACAACGGACGTATCGGTCGGTCAATCAAGCGAGAAATCAATACCTCACGCTCTGAAGGCTTACCTTCGCGCTTCATAAATCCGCCCGGAATTTTGCCGGTTGCATAATATTTTTCCTGATAGTTTACGGTTAAAGGAAAGAAATCCTGATCCGCTTTCACTTCCTTTGCAGCCACCACTGTTGCGACAACTTCTGTTTCTCCGTATGTTGCCACAACCGCACCGGTTGCCTGTCGGGCAATCTTACCTGTTTCCAAAACCAATTTACGACCGCCCCAATCCATTTCTTTGCGGCAAACTTTAAAATCTATCATAATATTTCTTTCCTTTCATTTCATCTTTTTTCATCTTTTAAAACCTCACCTAACTTTTACATTAGGATTTTTCGGGGCTGCAGAACCATTTCCGCAACCCCGTTCATTAAAGCCTTTTTACTTACGTAAATCGAGCTTTTTAATAATGTCTTGATATCTTTCTTCGCTCATGCTCTTCAAGTGGTCAAGCAAGTGACGACGACGGCTTACCATCTTCATCAAACCCAAGCGAGAGTGTAAGTCTTTAGCGTGAACGTTAAAGTGTTCAATCAAAGCGTTAATACGATATGTCCAAATAGCAATCTGCACTTCCGGACAACCGGTATCATTTTCGTTGCGGCCGTATTTAGCCACGATTTCTTTTTTAATTTCATTTGTTATCGACATCTGTAATTTCCTTTTTTATTATGTTATGAAACACGCGTATCGGTGAAATTCTGCGTTCATCAACACGCACCAATGCAATCAAACAATTATTGAACACGGCTGCCGCCAAATCAGTCGGTTTAACCCCGTCATAATTTTTGGGCGAAAGCCCCTGCCCCATACTTAATTTTCTTGCGTCTTGAGCCGAAACAGCAATCTCCGCGATGTCGCGCAGAGATGTTTTCATCGGCAAAAGAGACTTGCGTCGCTCATCTATATACTCCACTTTTTCCAAAGAATCCAGTAAAATCGTATCTGATAATGAAAATTTTCCGCATTTGATGCGTCTGAGCTCGCTTAAATATCCCTTAGAGCCCAGATATTCCGCAATATCTGCACCCAATGTGCGCACATACGTTCCTTTGGAACAACGCACTCTGAATTTGGCGTTTTTTTCTCGTTCTTCCAGCAATTCCAGTGCATAAATCTCAATTTCGCGCTCCGGCATTTCTACCGTTTGTCCCTTGCGCGCCAATTTATACGCTTCTTGACCGTTTATCTTAATGGCAGAATATATCGGCGGAATCTGTTTAATCTTGCCGATAAAATGCGGTAATGCCGCCATAATTTCTTCACGATTCGGAATTTTGGCAGAGGTTGCGATAATTTTACCTTCTGTATCACCGGTATCGGTTTGCGCACCCCACTCCACCACGAACTCGTACTCTTTTTCGCCGTCCGTAACGAACGGCACCAACTTTGTTGCCTCACCGAACGCAATCGGCAACACTCCGGTGGCAAACGGATCAAGCGTACCGGTGTGCCCGTTTTTATTGGCGTGCATCAGATAACGGGTTTTCCCCACAACCTGTGTTGAACTCATACCGCGTGTTTTATCGACAATCAACCACCCATCAACATCATCGGCTCTGTTTCGTTTCATACTTCATCCTTTACAATTATTGATAAATTCATCTTCCGAAAGTGTTTTAACGCCTAATTCCGCTGCCTTTTTGGCTTTGCTTCCGGCATCTGCACCTACCACCACATAATCTGTGTGTGATGACACCGAACCGGCAACTTTGGCTCCGAATTTTTGCGCCAAAGCTTTTGCTTCCGCGCGTGTCAATTTTTCCAAAGTTCCGGTAAACACCACGGTTTTACCGCTTAAAATTGAATCCTTCCGCCGGTCATCAATGTAATTTTCTATATTTACGAACTTGCGCAGTGCTGCAATTTCATCGATATTATGTTGTTCATTAAAAAACTCAACAATATCTTTACCCATTTCACCGCCGATACCATCGATTGCCACCAACTTTGCCGTTTCGCGTGCCATCATATCTGCCTGAAGCGCATCAAACGAGCCGTAATTTTGAGCCAGCAAAAGCGCAGTTGCACTTCCTACTTGCGGAATTCCCAAAGCGTAAACAAAACGCGGTAACGAAATTATATGCCGTGCCCGAATGGCCTTAAACAGATTATCCACCGAAAGTTTACCCCAACCGTTGCGATGTTCTAAATGCAACCCTTCATCACCAAAGGTAAATAGGTCATTTTCTGTTCTACCGTTGCGTTCTTCTATGGTGAATATATCCGCCGGATGCCTTATAATTCCGTCATCATAAAATGCCTCAATTACCTTATCCCCCAAGCCGATAATATCAAAAGCATCCTTGCTGACAAAATGTTTTAAGCGTTCCTTTGCCTGCGCCGGACAAGTAAGACCTCCGGTACAGCGTCTGATAGCTTCATTTTCCTCTCTGATTGCATGTGCTCCACATTCCGGACATATATGCGGAAAGTCAAAAGGTTTCGAATCCGCACAACGCTTATCCGTCCGCACCGCCACCACCTGAGGAATCACATCACCGGCACGCTGCACAATCACCATATCGCCGATGCGAATATCTTTACGCTTGATTTCGTCTTCATTATGTAATGTAGCATGAGAAACCAATACTCCTCCGACATTTATCGGCTCTAAATCCGCCACAGGGGTCAAGGCTCCGGTGCGCCCGACTTGTATGCGGATGTTTTCTATTCTGGTCAATGCTTGCTCCGCCGGAAATTTATGGGCAATTGCCCAACGCGGTGTCCGTGTCAAAAAGCCCAATCTGTTTTGCAATTCGATTGAATTAACTTTATACACTACGCCGTCAATATCATACGGCAAATCAGCTCTGATTTCGGCAATATGCTTAAAATTTTCCTCTATATCTCGCAACGAATGACAAACTTTATTCAGCGGATTGACAGGAAAACCCCATAATGCCAATTTATCGAAAAATTCAGCTTGTGTAGACCACTGCCGTTCCGACACTTCTCCCCAAGTATATGCCCAAATGCTCAATTTGCGTTCGGCCGTAATACGCGGATTAAGCTGACGTAAAGAACCGGCTGCGGCATTGCGCGGATTCGCAAATAATTTTTTCTTTTCGGCGGCATTATGCTCATTCAGAGCCATAAAATCACGCTTTGCCATATAAACTTCGCCGCGCACTTCCAACACATCAGGCACTCCTGATGGCAACGTTAAAGGCAGTTGTTTTAATGTTTTTAAATTTTCGGTAATATCCTCTCCTACAATACCGTCACCTCGTGTAGCTCCAGACACAAAAACGCCCTTTTCATAGCGAGCCGCAAATGAAAGTCCGTCAATTTTCGGTTCGGCCATAAAATCAATATCTTCTGTCCTATTCAAAAAGCGTTTAACACCAAGCACAAAATCATCTACTTCTTCAATTGAAAACACATCTCCCAATGACAGCATAGGAAAACGATGTTCAATTTTATTAAACTTGCTTTGCACAACCGAACCTACACGCAACGACGGACTATCCTCACGCACCAAATCCGGAAAACGCGTTTCTATTGCCGTATTGCGATGTTTAAGCGCATCATAATCGGCATCGGTTAAATCCGGTGCGTCGTTTTGATAATAGGCGTTATCCGCCGCCGCTATTTTTTGCGCCAAAGCCGCCAATTCAGCTATTGCTTCTTCGCGCGATAAATCTTGAACATTCTTCATTTTTTCTCCTACCGAGAATATATAATTACAGCTAGTAAAAGTCAAAGCTAAAGCATTATTTTTAAACACAAAAAAACCTCGCATTGCGTCCTATTCAGACGGAATGCAAGGTTAAGCCAATTATCCTAAGCGATGCCGTATCTGGAGCGATCCAGTTCTTGCATTGCAAGGAACCACAGTTCTCTAGCCTTCCTCGGATCTTCTTTTTCTAGCTCCTCCCAGTTTTTGGCAGAGATGAGCACCAAAACACCGATACCGGCACAAAACATTGCCAACAGCAAAACTGCAACAGCAATCTTGTAAGAAACCACGAACAGTGTAATTACAACAGCAATCGCAACAAAAATAACAGTAATTTTCTTCATAGTTTTGAGTTTTTGTAAATAATTCTTTCTTAAGTCTATAACAACATACTTTGACAAAATTGTCAAGATTTTTTTCAAAGTCTTCAAAAAAAATTTTGCAACGATAATAGCACTGATTTTTAATAAAATCATTGACTCTGTCGCTAAAATAAGATAGATTTTATGACAAAATATTTTATTAAGATTTTTTATGAAACAAAAATTATTTACACAATGTGGTCTTCTTCGTTTAACTGACGGTGGAAAATCACGCCTTTTCAAGGTACGCAACAATTATGATGTCACATCTTTTGAACTTGAGCCTTTGGCTTTTTTACCGGAACCGCAGACTGTGATAGAAGTCTATCCTCAAGCTAATTTGATTATGACGCAAGACACGCTGTTTACTTTGGACGGTAAAATTGTTTTGCATAACGATAGAGATAAAATATCCGTAATTCCAATCAATTCGCTTGAAACAAACAAGTGGATGATTTTACAAGATTCCATGCACGATAATGATACTCGTTATCGCCTTACCTTTTGGGATGGTGCGACGGAATATGACTACATTTGGGGCAGATATTTACTCAAAAGCGATAAATATTTTGCCACATACACTTCTGGTGACAGACGTTGGTGTGTTTACGCATATGACGGCAAATTGATACTTGATGTAGAAAATGAAAGTGCGGATATGAAAATTTGCGGAGATTTCTTTATTGCGCAGAGCATCGGAAACCACTCTTCTTATTCACTCAAACAGCTGTCAACCGGCAAAGCCGAAAAACGCAGGGTATTTAAACAGCAACAACTGATTATGTGCAGTACAAATCAAGATTTTGCAATTGGTGCTAACCTGCAAGGCATTGCACAAACCTATTATCAAGGGATATACCGTGAATACGGCAAAGTCGAGATGATTGAACTGTATGATAAAGCTGGTTTATTTACTGTTAAACGCAACGGCAAATATTTTCTTTATCACTATAACGGTGAAGTTTTTGCTACCAACATTTGCCCGTGCGGTGCTGATTATGTGGCTTATGACGAAACAAATAACACTGTGTTAATCGGGGTAAACGGAGTATTTCGCCTGATTACGGTGTAGTACTGAAAATGATTATGCGGCTAAGATGTTAAAGTTACATCTCAGCCGCATTTTTTATTGCTTTCATTACCCTATTTCCGCAAGGCTATTTTAAGCACTTCCGAAGCCTTAGAAACAGGAATAATTTCCATTCCCTGTTTTACATTTTCCGGAATTTCCGCAAGGTCTTTGACATTTTCGGCAGGAATAATTACCGTTTTGATTCCACCGCGTAATGCCGCCAACAGTTTTTCTTTCAAACCGCCAATCGGCAACACTCGCCCTTGCAGAGTAATTTCTCCGGTCATTGCCACATCACTCCTTACCGGTGTTTTGGTAAATACCGATACCAAGGTTGTAAACATTGCAATACCGGCAGAAGGACCATCTTTAGGAGTAGCCCCTTCCGGCACATGTACATGCACATCGGTTTTATCAAATATTTCCGGCTCAATATTCAACTCTTTGGAATGCGCCCGTACCACCGAATATGCCGTTTCGATAGATTCCTTCATTACCTCACCAAGCTTTCCGGTTTGTGTAACCTTGCCTTTGCCCGGCATATCCACCGCCTCAATAAACAAAATATCACCGCCGACTTCAGTCCACGCCAAACCGGTAGTAACTCCGATATGGTCTTGCTTTTCCGCCTCTCCATAGCTGAAACGGCGTACTCCAAGATATTTGTCCAAGTTTTGCGGAGTAACTTCTATTTTTACACATTTGCCTTTTTCCAGCAAAATTTCTTTAGTGGCTTTGCGAGCTATAGTCGCCAAATCGCGTTCCAAGTTACGCACACCGGCTTCCCGTGTATAATAACGAATAATATCGCGAATAGCCTCATCAGTAATTATTAACTCCGAGCATTCGACGGCATTTTCATCAAACACTTTGCCGATAAGATGGCGTTTGGCAATTTCTACCTTTTCATCTTCCGTATATCCGGAAAGCTGAATAATTTCCATACGATCCAACAGTGGTCGTGGCATATTGAGTGAATTTGCGGTTGTTACAAACATAACATCAGACAAATCATAATCAACTTCAAGATAATGGTCTTCAAATGTGTTATTCTGCTCAGGGTCCAACACTTCCAAAAGCGCCGAACTCGGGTCGCCGCGCCAATCGTTACCGAGCTTATCGATTTCATCCAGCAAAAACAGCGGATTCGAAGTTCCGGCTTTTTTCATAGATTGTAATATTTTGCCCGGCATTGCTCCGATATAAGTCCGGCGGTGTCCCCTAATTTCCGCCTCATCGCGCATACCGCCTAACGAGGCACGCACAAATTGCCGATTGGTAGCACGTGCTATTGACTTTCCCAGAGAAGTTTTACCAACTCCCGGTGGTCCGACTAAACATAAAATCGGTGCCTTTAAAGTTTTTGACCGCGATTGAACCGCCAAATATTCAACAATTCGCTCTTTTACTTTTTCCAGCCCATAATGGTCTTCGTCTAAAATTTTAATAGCCCGTTCCAAGTCTTTGTTTAATTTAGTTTTTTTATCCCACGGTAAATCCAAAAGCCATTCAATATAGTTTCTGACAATCGTGCTCTCCGGAGATGACGAACCCATACTGCGTAGCTTTTTAAGTTCAGTCAAAGCTTTTTCACGCGCCTCTTTAGTAAATTTTGTATTGTTAATCCGTTTAAGATAAACATTATTTTCATCTTCTTCACCGTGATTTAACTCTTTTTGAATCGCTTTCATTTGCTCATTAAGATAGTATTCTTTCTGGCTCTTTTCCATCTGTTTTTTAACACGATGCTTAATTTTATCTTCAACCTCCAACACCATCATCTCGGTATCTATCAGCTGCAGAATTTTGTTAAGCCGTTCTTGTAGATTATCAGCTTCCAACAAAAACTGTTTATCTTCTGTCTTAAGTGACAAATGCGAGGCAATTGTATCAGCCAGTTTGTCATATTCGCTGATTTGTTTAACTGACTGAATCACATCATACGGAATTTTTTTGTTGAGCTTTACGTATTCTTCAAACTGACTGACTACCGCACGCGCCCACGATTCCAACATACGTTTATCCGTATCTTTTTGCGGATAGCTCTCAATAGAAGCAGAAATATAAGTTTTATTGTCGTGATAAGATTTAATTTTAACACGCTGCATCCCTTCAACCAACAATTTAACTGTTCCGTCCGGCAAACGCAACATTTGCAACACATTGCACAATGTCCCAACCTTATATAAATCTTTGGCAGCCGGAACTTCTACATCGGCCTTTTTCTGCATAACCAAAACCATATCCGAGCCTTTGTCGTTTGCTTTTTGCACTGCTTCAATCGACTTTTCGCGCCCGACAAAAATCGGCACAATCATTTTAGGGTAAACCACCACATCGCGTAATGGTAATACCGGTAAAAACTCCTCTTTTTGTTCTGCTTTTGCTTCCGTATTTTTTTCTTTCATTCCGCTTTCTTTCTTTTTCTTAATACATCTGATGATATATATAGGTCAGTTTTTTCACTTCTACAATAGGAGGTGAAGATTTTTCACAAAATTTATTTTATGAATTATGATATCATCTGCCGGCAACGGCATTTTCTATGTACTTCGCTTCAAAGTTATCAATTTTTGAACTCATCTCGTTAGCAGCTTTAGTCAACAACTTCCGCAACAAATTATCTGCTATTTCCTGTTCGTCTTTATCGGCTGCAAATAAAATAAAGTGATTTTGTTGCTCAGTTATCGGCCCGAAATCTTCCTGCGTATGCGAAACAGTTTCCAATTCTATCTGCATTTGCATTTTATGATTATGCCGGTCTATTTCATCTACTTCCGCTCGTTTTAAGCGCGGAGTTACAGTGAAATCGGCCAATTTTTCATCATCTGTTACATAAAAATATTGACTATGCGAAAACAGTCCTGTCAACAAATCTTTATAGTGATTGGTTTCTTCTCCGTTCCAAAAACTCATATTACGGATAAACAGCAATTTTTTATCATCCAACGAGCGCGGTTTAAACATCATTTGCGCTTTAACATCTGACGCTACCTGCGCCACTTGAGCATCGGTTGCATCATTGGTTTTATATTCTGTCACCAAATGAGCCAATTCTTCACTTGTCAATTCCACCGCAGCATTAAAATGCACACAAACCCTATTTGCGTCATTAAGCGTTATTTTATGAGTTTGTCCGAGCATATATTCATCTATAATTCGATATGCAATCAAATCAAGCGCGTTCGTCCCTAAATCAGGATATTGTTTTTGAATAAATCCCGCTGTTTTGATTGCAGCCAGACCGGCTTTATCAACCGCTCGATTTTCCGATGTTTTGGTATCATCGTTTGCTTGCCGGTCATCACACGCATCGGCAGATATCTTTTGGCTGATTACATTTAAATCAGCGCTTTGTGCCGATGTCCCCAATAACAAAACGCACAATCCGTATAAAAATATTTTTCCGGACTTTACCACCAACTTCTGTCTCCCTGAGCCTGATGTATGATTTCGCTCCATTCACCGAAAGTTGCACCATCAGGTGTTTTTAAATATAAGTCATACTTGATTGCAGGCACGGTTTTTGTTGCCGTATCATACCAATCTGCCTTGCTACCCACAATATAATCAGCATCCTGACGTTTATCAACCACCGATACATTCGGAATCTGCGCAAAACGTCTTTTTAAGATTTCCGTTCCTTTATCCATTCCGCCGGGTAAATCAGCCGAACGCGGATATTCCTTATCCAACCAGACTTTAATTTTCCCGACTTGTTTATAAAACGGTTCTGCTTCAACCAACATTGAATTAGCCGTCCGATTCGCCGCAATCATATAAATCTCCGGCAAATCCGGCACAAACAAATCATTATCTGCTGTCTGATAACATGGTTTATTATCCAGACAAACCTGTTGTTTTTGTGATTTAGATTCAATTACTCGCGGACGCAAAATAATCGGTTCACTGCAAGCAGGAGCCTCTGAAGTCTGAAGCACCGACTCCGGCTTGGGTAAAGGTGTTGTTGCCGTTTTTTGATGTGCACACCCAAGCAAAAGCAATACTGCACCGAACACTATCGTTTTTTTCATTTTTGCCTCCTTTAGCCTCCTCATACAAGTCTTTTATGGCATATTGCAACTAAAAATGACTTAATATCCTCAAATCAATGCTTGAATTATCTCAAAAAATCATTAAACTTGCAACAGTGGAGATACCCTATGTTGATAACTTTTTTAATAATCCTTGCACCTTTGCTGATTCTGGTGCGTCCTTTGCAAAAGAATGCTTTTTTTGTTTTGTATTTTGCGCTGATGATTTTATCTGCCTATATTACCGAAAATTGCTATTTTCGGGTTATTGCCCTTTCACACAAAGCTTTTTTAGTTTTTGTGGTATATCATTTGGCTTGTATAAATACCGTTACCCTGATGGCATATGCGGCAGACAAACGTGCAGCAATCCGCGGGACATGGCGTGTACCGGAAGCAAATTTGCATACACTTGAGTTTTTAGGTGGTTGGATTGGTGCTTTTGTCGGCCAAAAGATTTTTCGGCACAAAACTAAAAAGAAAAGTTATCGCATTATGTTCTGGCTGATGTTGATTTTGCAACTTGTTGCCGTATATTTGATACTACACTATTTAAAACTTATTCATTTTTAATGAGGAGATAAAAAATGCGTTTTGGTTTATATTTGCTTGCTTTTACGGCTCTGGCCGGTATTGCCGAAGCTGAGCCGTTATTACTAAAAAACAAAGGTAATTCCGTATCCTTAAGTATTTATAATCAAAATCTGGCTCTGGTTAAAGACATCCGTCCGGCTGCTTTGCAAACCGGAAATAACGAAATTGTTTTTGACGGTGTTGCCAGCCAAATTCAAGCGGAAACTGCCATTATTTACGGAGATGGTATTGATGTCAACGAACAAAATTACAGCTATGATTTAATGTCTTATGACAATTTTATAGAGCATTCGCTCGGACAAGAAGTTACAACCGTGCGCACTAATCCTACCACCGGTGAAAATATATATGAAAAAGCCAGACTCATCGGCTCGGCTGACGGACATCCGATTTTAGAGTTTTCCTATGGAATCGAATCCAATTATCCGGGACGAGTGGTGTTTAATTATGTTCCGGCCGGAATGAGTAATCAGCCGACTTTGACGGCAAAACTTAAATCTCGCGACAGCGGTAATCGCAATCTTTATTTAGCTTATTTAACCAATGGTCTTAGTTGGAAGACGGATTATGTTGCCAATGTACGCTCCAAAAATTCACTAGACCTGACTGGATGGGTAACTATCAGTAACAATTCTGGTATTGATTATGAACAAGCTAAAATTCAGCTTATTGCCGGAGATGTAAATATTGTACGTCCGATGCTGACACGCGCCTATGCAGCCAAAGGTATGCGAATGATGGCAATGAATGCCGTACAAACCGAAGATATGGCAATGGAAAGCGGTGGCATCACGCCGGAAAGCATCAACAGCTATGAGCTTTATACCCTTCCCAATATGACAACCATTAAAGACAAACAAAACAAGCAAATTGCTTTGATAGAAAAAAATAATGTGCAATACGAACGCGAATTTAACTTAAACACCCCGCTTTATTTTGGTTCATACGCACAAAACGAGTTTGAAAAACATCATCCGCAAATTACCTATGTTATCAAAAATGTTACCGATTCCAATTTAGGAATCTCCTTGCCGGCAGGAACTGTTCGCTTTTATGAAAATGATAAAAGCGGCAATTTGCAATTTATCGGCTCAAACAACATTAACAATACAGCTAAAGAAGATACGTTGCGCCTCAATTTGGGAGATGCGTTTAATATTTCTATCAGCGGCAAGGTTAAACAAATAAAAGAACGGGAATTGGCTCGCAAACCTATAAACCAGTGTTATAATGTCAAAACCCTCAAAACTTATGAAGTGGAATTAACTGTTAACAACGCAGAAGATTCTGAAAATAAAGTAATTATCAGCCAGAACTTTCCGCAAGATTACAGGATTAGCAAAGAAAATTTCAAGAGTATTGAAAAAAATGCCACTTTACGCCAATGGGAAATCGCGGCTAAGTCTAATGATAAGACCAAACTCGAATATACGGTTGATATTACTTTTTCTAATCGTTTATGCGAATAGTTTTGATATTTAGTTAGTTGTTGCATACATTGTTTTTATATTTGCAGTGTATGCAACAAATTGGTCATTCCCGCTTGTCCAACCGGATATCCGGCCGTTACAACCAAATAATCCCCTTTTTTGCCAAGTTTGTTTTGCTTTGCGGCATTAAGTGCATTTTCTCGTATTTTGTTGAAATCTTTAAAAAATTCACCGCAAACCGTTGCTTTAACTCCCCAAACAATACCTAATCTTTGCGCCACCACCGCCGATGCCGTAAGAGAAAGAATCGGAGCTGTCGGGCGTTCGCGCGCCATAGAGAGTGCCGTTATTCCGGAGCTGGTATAGGTTACCACCGCGGCAATATTCGGCAATATCTGAGACATTTCCGCTGCCGCATAAGTAATTGCATCAGCCACATCATCGCAGTCGGATAAGTCCAAATCTTTTTGCAAATGTGAATAATAACCGTCATTTTCCTCTACTTGCTTAATAATTTGATGCATCATTTCAACCGCTTCGGACGGATAGCTGCCGGCGGCCGTTTCGGCTGAAAGCATCACTGCATCGGCACCGTCATAAACCGCGGTAGCCACATCAGAAACTTCGGCTCTGGTCGGTGTCGGATTTACAATCATCGACTCGAGCATTTGTGTGGCCACAATGACCGGACGCGCATATTTGCGGCAAGCTTTTACAATACGTTTTTGTAACACCGGAACAGTCTGAATTGGGCATTCGACTCCCAAATCGCCGCGAGCAACCATAATTCCGTCCGATTCTTTGATAATATCATCAAGTTCATCAATTGCGCTCGGTTTTTCCAGTTTTGAAATAATCCAAGCGCGCTTGCCTATCAATTTACGTGCCATACGCACATCTTCAATACTTTGCACAAAAGACAGGCACACCCAATCCACCCCTTGGTCAAGTGCAAATTTAAGGTCTTTCTTATCTTTTTCGGTGATGGCACTAATCGGTAAACGCACATTAGGCAGATTGACGCCCTTATGTGCCGAAAGAAAGCCGCCGACTCGAACAATTGTCTGTGCCGTATAGTTTTTGTTGGCAACAACTTCCAATTCAATATTACCATCATTTAACAACAGCTTATCGCCGATTTTTAAGGCATCGAATATTTCTTTGTGCGGCAATGTGACGCGTGTTTCATCACCGGCTGCATTTTGCATATCAAGCGTAAACTTTTGCCCTTTTTTAAGCAATACTTTATCTGTCTTAAAAGTACCGACACGCAATTTTGGTCCCTGCAAATCCGCAATAACCGTCAGATGGCGTTTGTATTTTGCACTCAAATCACGTACAATTTGCAAACGCTCAGCGTGTTCTTCATGCGTTCCGTGACTGAAATTAAAGCGAAAAGCATCTACACCGGCTTTTACCAATTTTTCAATCATTGTTTTAGATGCGGTAGAAGGGCCGATGGTGGCTAAAATCTTGGTATGCGTATCAATAGGCATAATATCTCCTCTCAATAAAAATCATTTTTCTCATTTATAAATCAAAAGTTCTGAATTTCAAGTCTAACTTTTATAAAAATTATTACTTGTCAAAAACAAATTTATTTGCTAAAAAGACAGGCAGAATTTTTTATTATGAGGAGAAAAATTATGGCAGATGAAAATATCGTAAATGTCGAAGTCGGTGGAATTGATGCGTCCAGACTACGTTCACTCGTGGAGCGGATTGAGCGCTTGGAAGAAGAAAAGAAAGAATTGCAAAGCGATATTCGTGATATCTTTGCAGAAGCAAAAAGCGCCGGTTTTGATGTCAAAGCGTTGCGCACGGTTTTGAAATTACGCAAAATGAATGCGGCAGACCGTGATGAACAAGAAAATTGGGTTGCCACATTGCGCCGTGCACTTGATTTTTAATCTTAAGTTCTTATTTTAAAAGCGTTTCATAAAATGAAGCGCTTTTTTTTTGCAATATTACATATCTGGCTTTAGGCGCGGTCTTCAGGTTCCCACGGAAAATTTATCCAAAGATTCTGCGGTTCGGTAATTGGTGTAAAGTCCGGTATAATATGCGGATTCTTATTGATAAGAGTATATATTTTGGCGTGTGGATATTTTTTGCGCAAATAAAGTAATGTTTCACCACTGTCACAAATATCATCAATAATATAAGTATTCTGTGCATCAGGAATCGTATCTGTAGTCGAATCTATCAATGCAGAGCGCTCCTTGTCGGAATCGTATGAAGAAAGGCGAATAAAGCGAATTTCTTTGCAATTCAAAAAATGCGCCACCAAGGCCGTAGGCATCAAACCGCCGCGAGAAACGGCGACTAATGTATAATCATCCGGTGTTTGAGCTTTAATCTTTTGAGCAATCAGCCGACATGCAGCTTCAACTTGCTCGGAAGATATAATTTTCATCATTTTTTACTCCTTTTTTGTTGTAAGGTGTTATAGCAACAAATAAAAAATGCGTCAATATTTATTTATAGTTTGACAAAAGAAATTTTATATGATATATGAAGCACACTTTTTTCAACAATTCTTATATTATTAACCAAAAACTTAAGCTTATGAACAAGTTGTTTGTGAAGTCTGTAACAACACGAAACGATGCGTATGACGTAGCGTTTGATGTCAACGAGAAAAACGAAGTAGTAGCCTCCGTTGAGAACAGCGCCGGTCAACTGATGTACAAAGATGTAGGGTTGCTCGATTTATCCGGCAACAAGACGAAAGTTCCGGCAACAGTGTATAACGCCCTGAACTCGTCGCAGCCCAGTGCCGCGCAGCAACGGAAACTGGATGTTTTCAAAAACATTTGTGTTGCTCGGCTTGGTTGGAGTATCGGTTGCTTTGCCCTTCTCTGATTTAGCATCAAAAAACACCATAAAGCTTCAACGGCTTATGGTGTTTTTTGATATACTCTTGTTTTGTTTGACTTTAACGAAGGTAATCACCTTCTTCAAAATAGTTTCTTCTATCCCCTTTCGTTGGCTGCTTTTTTTCATACTTTTTTGCGATATCTGTGTACATTACCATAACAAACACCACAACAAACGCTATAAAAACACCTTGCATAATTTCGTTACCATATTGTACCAATCCGAGGATTAAAATCAACATAGAAGATGAGTATGCAATGACAGCACCGAGAATAGTTGCAAAAAACATAACAATAACAGCTCGAAAAAGCTGTTTAATAATTTTTTGTAGCATAATTCAAAATATTTTGGGTAAAACATAATTCTAACTAACTAATTTCTGTTTAGACAAATATATAGCATATTTTTTGACTAAAATCAACTATTATTTTTTATTTTACAAATCTAAAGTATTTGACTATACTATGGGGGATTTATAAATACAGAGGATTAAATGGCGTATCCTGAATTTTATGACATATTAGGAGTCTTACCCGATGCTTCACCGGAAGATATAAAGAAAGCATATTATAAGTTGGCAAAACAATATCATCCGGATACACATGCCGGAGATGCAATTGCCGAAGAACAACTAAAACGTATCAATGAGGCTTATGATGTGCTGAAAGATTTGGCTAAACGCGCAGAATATGACTATTACGGAACCAATGAACCGGAGAATTTGGATAACGCCTCTGCCACTTCAAACGACATAATTCCATGCGAATCGGAAAATTCAGATTGTGCTGTTGATAAAACCGTCAAGATGAAGACAGCAAAACAACATACCAGACATTTCTCCGGCAAAGCTATTTTATTGCTGCTTTTTTTGTTGTTTTATACTATTTTTCTGTATGCTCATCGCGACCCCAAAAATCCTGCTGATTTGATAAAAATTTTACTCAACAGTTCGCAAACAATCCTAAATATGAGCAATAATACGGTCAGCTATCTGCATAAGCACTCAAACTATAAACAGACTTGTGTGCAAACATTACAAAAAGCCGCATTTTATGCCGTGCATCACAACAATACTTTTTTGCTTAAAATTCTCCTGAATTATGTTGCAACGGATACTGTAAATTTGCAAAATTACCATCGTACACTATTACTGAGTGCAGAGCAGCCGGAAGTTATTCGTTTGCTATTAACCGCAGGAGCCAAGGTTAATATTGTCGATTCGCTTGGTGAAACTCCGCTTAGTCTTGCCGTGCGACGCAATGACGTGATTTCGGCCGAACTGCTGTTGCAAGCAAACGCTGATGCTAATTATATTTTACCCGACGGAAATTCGCTAATGAATTTGGCTATGCGGCAAAATAATACGGTTATGATGGCGGTGTTGCAGAGTTATGGAGCTAAAATTCCGTAAATTCACGTTTGTTTTGACTTTTTTATTGACAAAAGAATGGTATTGCATTATGCTGATTGGAAGTTATCAATTAGTTATACATTATTTATCAAAATTTTTTGCTTATGGGAAATTATGGAGAAGTCAATCCTTATTTTTTTGAGGACTCATCGGCTGTGAATGATTTGGTGGAGTTGTTGAAAGACCCACGCAATCTGGTTGCCCCCGACGACGAGAAAAATTTGTTTAAGCCTGAGTACAAGCCGGCGTTGTTTGAATACCTCAAGCATCACTCGCTGCACGAGGTTAATCAGGGACTTATGTTCCGCCCCGAAAACGAAGAGGTGTTGCTGTTCTTTTTGGAGAACTGGGTTCTGGGTTCGGTGTATGAGGCTAAGCTGTTTGAACCGGAGTTTCGCGGCAAGTATTTAATGAAGTATATCGAGTTTCACAACTTCGCCGACCACGACAACGAAATGTTGCTTTGGGGCAGAGGAATGCGCGAGTATCGTAGGTTCTACATCAACCAGACGGAGTTTCATATCCGCGAGGCCGAGCTGAAGCTGTTGTTGCCGGAGAATGCCGAGGACTTGCAAATATACGTCAAGAACAAGCGCAGGTTCTTCCGCGATGTCGAGCCGGAATTCCGCAAGAAGGCTGCACCGGAGTTGGTGGCTCTCTACGACCTCTACCACAACGCCAAGGCATAATAATATCCCCGAAGCCGTGTTGACTGCGGTTTTCGGGGATTTTTTGTTTTTACCTATTTTTTTGCTTGCAATTTTGCGGATTTGTCATAATATAACTCCTGTCGGCGAGAGGTCGTCGGCGGAGCCTCACATCTCCTCAAGCAGAAAAACTCCTCTTAAGGGGAGTCGGCTGAATATATTGAATATGTCGGACTGTCTGTTTGCAGTTGTGAGCTCCCCACCTTAAAGGAATTTAGGGTGGTTTTTGTTTTAATTTAAGCAAAAGAGGAGTTCAAAAAATGTCAAACAAAAGTTGTTGCTTTATGGATAAAGAAACGTTACGCGAAATCGGCTATGAGCTGTGGAAATTGCGTAAACAGCGCGGAATGTATTTAAAGAGTGTAGCTTTTCAGACCAAGTTGCCGGAACGGGTAATTGAAGGAATGGAAATCGGCAAATTTATTCAATACACCGCTTTTCGCCGTCTTACCGAATTCTATGGCAAAAAAATGCGTATTGTGTTTGAATAAAAAATCTAAAGAAATTTAATTAAAAAAATTGCTAAATTTATCAAAAAACACTTGAAAAATAATATTTTTTGTGTATAAGAAAAGGCAGTTGTTTGTGAGGGTGCGCTTATAAACGGCTGTGATTTAACCTCGCACAAGTCCGCTTTTATGAAAGTTGGCAATTTTTTGAAAACTAAATTTATATGACAAATACAGAATTTAAAATGCCGGAAATGACCGAAAATTTCGAAGATCTTTTAAACGAACAGTTCGGTGAAAACGGCATCTTGGGTACCGTTGTAAAAGGTACAATCGTTAAAATTTCCGATGATTATGTAACAGTTGATGTCGGCTTAAAATCAGAAGGTAACATTCCGGTGCGCGAGTTCGGCACCAATCCGGAACTCAAAGTCGGCGATGTTGTTGAAGTTTTGGTCGACAGATATGAAGACAAAGACGGCAACATTGTACTTTCTCGTGAAAAAGCTCGCCGTGAAGAAGTATGGGTTGACTTAGAAAAATCCATGAACGCCGGCGAACGCGTCAACGGTATCATCTTTGGTCGCGTTAAAGGCGGCTTTACGGTTGATTTGAACGGCGCAATCGCTTTCTTGCCGGGTTCGCAAATTGATATTCGCCCGATAAGAGATATTACTCCGCTTATGGGTATTTCGCAACCGTTCCAAATTTTGAAAATGGATAAAGTTCGCGGCAACATCGTGGTTTCTCGCCGTGTTGTCTTAGAAGAAACCAGAGCCGAAGCTCGTGCCGAATTGATTGACGGCATTAAAGAAGGCGCTATCCTTGACGGTGTTGTTAAAAACATTACCGATTACGGTGCATTTATTGATTTGGGCGGCGTTGACGGTTTGTTGCACGTTACCGATATTTCTTGGAAGCGCATCAATCATCCGGCAGAAGTTTTAACCGTCGGTCAAAATGTTAAAGTTCAGGTAATTCGTTTCAATGAAGATACTCAACGTATCAGCTTGGGTATGAAACAGCTTGAAAATGACCCGTGGCAAGCAGTTGCCGACAAGTATAAGGTTGATGAAATTTACAAAGGTAAAGTCACCAATATTACTGATTACGGCGCGTTTGTTGAACTCGAGGACGGTATTGAAGGTTTGGTACACGTTTCCGAAATGAGCTGGACACGTAAAAACGTTCATCCGGGCAAGATTGTTTCCACTTCCGAAGAAGTTGAAGTTAAGGTTTTGGAAGTTGATGCCGACAAACGTCGTATCAGTCTCGGTATCAAACAATGCCAGCCGAATCCTTGGGCTGCTTATGTTGATGAGCATCCGGTCGGCTCGGTCATCAGCGGTAAAATCAAAAACATTACCGAATTCGGTTTATTTATCGGCTTGACCGATGAAATCGACGGTATGATTCACCTCTCAGATATTTCTTGGGAGAAATCCGGTGAAGAAGCAGTTAAAGATTATACCAAAGGTCAGGAAATTGAAGCTAAAATCATTGATGTTGATGTAGATAAAGAGCGCATCAGCCTCGGGATTAAGCAACTTTCCGAGGACAGTGTAAATCAGGCACTTGCCAATATCAAAAAGGGTGATGTGGTAAAGGCTGTGGTTAAGTCTGTTGACGACAAGGGTATTGCCGTTGAAGTTGAAGGATTAAGTGCTACCATTAAAAAGGCTGACTTGTCGAAGGACAAGGCTTTGCAAAATCCGGCAAACTTCAATGAAGGTGATGTAGTTGAAGCTAAAGTAACCTCAGTTGACAAGAAAAATGTAAAAATCGGCTTGTCTATAAAAGCGCTTGAAATTGACGAAGAAAAGAAGGTCTTGGAAGAATATTCCAACACAACCGGAGGTTCTTCTCTCGGAGAGGCTTTGGGTGAGGCCTTGAAAAAAGCCAACTAATAAAAACTCGTCTAACGGGTAACTACTTGGGGGATTTTTCCTCGTGTACTTCTTTTGTACACGTCGTCAAAATCCCCCTTCGTATTTACTGCGTTATCCGAGTTTTTTGAGTGCATATCTTATACACCGCGCAAACAGACTTCCTTTGCATTTGTTTTTGTTACAAAACTTCAGTCATAAATTTCTTGCAATTTTTTTTAAATATGTTAAATGTAAAATAGTTAAGAGGCAAAAATGGCAAAGACTATTATTCAAAAACAAGATTTAGAACAGTTATACGAAAAACAATACGGAAAATCCATTGAGTTCACCAATGTTCGTGTCCTTAAAAAAGGTTTTATCGGCTTTAGAAAAGTCTATATCATCGCCTCTGTCAGCAAGCAAGATACCTCATCTGAAGATGAATACGCAACCGCCCATACATTCAGTACAGCAAAATATTTTATGGTACCGTTTGTTAAACGCAAATTGCAAAACAAGGGGATTTTATTTAGTATCAAGTCATATGATGCACACCTCGGATATGTCTATAATCAGGAACAGCCAAAGGAAATTTGGCGCACTACCGAAGTATTTCTAAAGATTCTATCCGGTAATACGGAGTTGGTAAATATTCATTCAAGCGGCACTGGAGATACACCGTATATTGATGTTACAGACAATGTGCAAGTCAAAACTTGGCTGGACCGCAAAATACCATTTTATAATTTTGTTGTTTCAACAGGTTTGAGCGATGAGGAAAAAACGTGTATGAATGATGCAGATATTAAAAAACGTCGAAGCATTATTTATAAATTTGCCCGAGAATTTTTCAGTACATACATTTTATCAAAGGAAGATATTAAAGCTAATCAAGAACATTTAAGGCAGTTAGCTCGGGCTGAAATTGAAAAGCGCAAAGCAGAACAGCAAAAAGCAAGACAGATAGCTCTTGCTGAGAGAAAAGCATGGGAAGAACAGCGCGCTGCCGCAAAAATTAAAGTTTATCTTGATGATGAATCATCTCAATCCAAAAAAGAAATGATGAAAAATCTGGTCGGTGAAGATATTTTTGACGATTAGTCAGTTTTAATTTTAGAGCAGACATCATACAATTCATTAAGCATCGTTTTGTGCAAGGTTATCTCTTCTTTATGTGCATTAAGCATCGTTTTATGCAGAACAATCTCTTTTTTATGCTCATTAAGCAGTTGCAGTTGCCGTGTTGATTGTTCTAACTGTTCGGATAATTCTTTTTCAAACCGTTGAATATACTGTTGTTGGTGTGCCAGAATTTCCAACGGCGTATTTATTTGATTATACGCTTTCAATATCGGAATATTGAAAAGATAATACTTCGCAATACGGCTGTTTTCCATTTTGCGTATTTTCCAAATTGGAATACCTAACAGGCTGTAAGTATATTTTCCGCCGCGCTTTTTGCAACACCAAAGCGGTATAAGACCAAAGAGTTTTAACACATTTTTCTGTTTAGGAAATTGATTTTTTGATAGCACTTTTCATATCCTTTATTTATTTTACGAATGATTATTATGTTCTGCAATCTTGTTGCCTATTTGCTGTTTTATCTGCTTATAGAACTCAAATGTGCAATATGATGCATTGACATATAGAGCATATTCTCTGATTTTTTCTAAAAATTGCGGATACAAACTCGGAGAGATTCTTTTTTTGCGGGAATTACTTTGCGCAATAAAATCTTGTGCCAATACGTCTTTATACTGTATAATATTTGTAAATCTTTTTGTGTTTTCATAAATATTTTTGCATTGGTCAAAAATATCCAGTGCTATAGGTGTAGAATACAATGCATCCATAACAGAACCGATACGCCGCACATAATAATACAATTTTTCATCAACAAAATAAAAAGTTTTACAATGTATCATATAGGCCCACAACCAAAATTCGTCCTCCTGATTCAACTTAGGCGGAAAGGTAATGTTGTACTTTCGGATAATATCGTGTTTATAAAGTTTGTTCCATGGAACACTCACAAATTGAGCTTTCTTATTAAGTGCGACAGGATATAAACCGCTTGCTAAACGTTTGCTTTCGAACCAGTTTTGCGAGGCTGCGAGAGATTTACCCTTTTCCGTTGAAGCGAGTGTTTCATCAATGACGTTTTGGACATGACAAA
>DEST01000118.1 GCA_002361365.1 Alphaproteobacteria bacterium UBA3307 | reverse complement strand
GTTAGTTCGCGCCGACGCTGTGGCTGAGGTGGTTAAACGTTTGAAAATTGATGAATATATTATAGCTAAAGATAAAGAAACAACCCAGAGTATAAATGTATTGTGTGATGTAGGAGAGGCTGTTATCGGTGCAATTTACATTGATTCCAATATTGAACAAGCTATAGCGTTTGTGGAGCGTAATTGGCGTGGTATGATTGATATGGCGGAAACAGGTTCGGAAAAAGATTACAAAACTCAGTTACAAGAAAAATTTCAGGCACAGAAATTACCTTTTCCGGTGTATGAAGTTTTAGCAAAAGATGGTACCGAACACGAGCCTATTTTTACTATAAAAGTTGCACTTAATAATGAAATATATGCCATAGGTGTCGGAAAAAACAAAAAAATGGCTGAACAGCAGGCAGCATATAATTTATTACAAAAAATGGAATAGACTATGACAAAAACCAGATGCGGATATGTGGCGCTGATTGGAGCTCCGAATGCCGGAAAATCAACAATTACAAATAACTTTGTTGGGTCCAAAGTGTCGATTGTAACACCCAAGGCGCAAACAACGCGTACCACAATTAAAGGTATAGGTATTTATGACAATACGCAGATTATATTTTTAGATACTCCGGGAATATTTATTCCTAAGCGTCGCTTGGACAGAGCTATGGTAGCTCAGGCTTGGAACGGATTCGGAGATGCCGATATAAATGTGTTGGTGGTTGATGCCAAACGCGGTATGAATGAGGAAACTTCAGCTATTATTGATGAGTTGATTAAACGTAACGCCCATGCGGTGTTGGCATTTAATAAAATTGACTTAATGGCTGATGATGAATTGCAGGCTCTTAAAGAAGAATTTGAAAATGTTTTTGCATTTGATGCGGTATTTATGTTTTCGGCGCAGTCGGGTGACCACATAACCGAGTTTTATCAATATTTGGCGGATAATTTACCGGAAAGTCCGTGGTATTATCCTGAGGAACAGATGTCGGATATGCCGCTGAAATTATTGGCTGCGGAAGTAGTAAGGGAAAAATTATTCTTGAACTTACGACAGGAGTTACCTTATGCTCTTACGGTTGAGCCGGAAGTATGGGAACATAAAAATGACGGTTCAATACATGCGGAAATGACGATTTATGTCGCGCGAGACGGTCAAAAGACCATCGTTTTAGGCAAGAATGGCAGTATGATTAAAAAAATCGGGCAAAGCGCGCGTTTGGAGTTGGAAGAACTTTTGGAAGAGCGCATACACTTGTTTTTATATGTAAAAGTGCGTGAAAATTGGGAAAACGATCCGGCAAGATACAGTGATTGGAATTTGAATTTTAAGGCGTAAATTAAGCTTTTGTTAAATAACTTCCCATTACTTTTTTGCGTCCAAAATCATCAAATTCCACTTCGCACATTGAGCCTGATACGGCAGTGATTTTACCATAACCGAAAGTTTCGTGATAAACGCGAACTCCTATATATTTCGAGCCGGATTTTTCGGATGTGTATTTGCTATAAGCGGTATCTTCCGTCGGCTCATATGAGTACTCATGTTCTTCTTGCGGTTCCGAATAGCTCTGATAACTTGGCTTGGTAGAAAAGACCGATTTATAAGTTTTTCGTTTCCCGTAACCATAATGAGAATAATTATTGCCTTTATTATAGTAGCTATATCCACCGGAACTTAGTTTATAGTCGTTATCATAAATATTATTGTATTTATCAAAATGATTACCGCTTCCGTTGTAGCAATTACTTATTTGATTGCTGAGATTTAAGCATTGTGGCGGAATTTCATTCAAAAATCGAGATGGTACATTATTATGCCATTCTCCGTAAATGCGGCGGTTTATTGTTGTTGTTATATACAGATGACGTTTAGCACGGGTGAGGGCAACATAAGCTAAACGCCGTTCTTCTTCCAAAGAATTTACACCGCCTTCATCAAGACTTTTTTGATGAGGAAATAAGCCTTCTTCCCATCCCGGCAAAAAGACAGTATCAAATTCCAAACCTTTAGCTGAATGTAAGGTAATCAGCATTACCTTATTGGTATCAAGATTGCTGTCATTATCCATTACCAAGCTGACGTGTTCCAAAAATTCAGCCATTGTTGGATAGTGTGCCGTATCGGTCATAACGTTGATGAGTTCGCGCAAGTTTTCAATCCGTCCTTCGGATTCGGCAGAAGAATCATTTTTCAGCATTTCCATATATCCGGAATCGGTGATTACTTCCTGAGCCAAATCGGCTGGTTCTAGCACGCTGACTTCACGTCGCCATTGGGCAAATTTTTGCATTAAATCATCGAGATTTGTTTTAGCTTTTCCGCTCAGATTGCCATCAGAAATCAACTGTTGAACTGCGACAAACATTGAAGTATGTTTTTCTCGAGCGGTCAGTTGAAGTTTTTCTACTGTTTTGGCACCGATACCACGTGCCGGTTTATTGATGATGCGTTCAAATGCCAAGTCATCATTTGGTTGCACAATCACCCGAAAATAAGCTAAAATATCTCGAATTTCCGCTCGTTCATAAAACTTAGGTCCTCCGATTACTTGATACGGAATGGCTTCTGAAATAAACTTTTCTTCAAATTCACGAGTTTGAAAAGCCGTACGCACCAACACAGCCATATCCGCATATGGTGCACCATTACGATGCAGAGTTTCAATTTCATCGGAAATCCATTTAGCTTCTTCTTCTCCATTGTATAAACTTAATACCTTAATTTTATCATTAGCAGACTTGGCGGCAGGACTATTTTCGGCCACTTTTAACGTTTTACCTAAACGAGTGGTGTTATGTGCAATCAGCGCCGATGCGGCACTCAAAATATTGGCTGTGGAGCGATAGTTTCGCTCAAGTCTTATGACTTTTGCGTCAGTAAAATCTTTTTGAAAACGCATAATATTTTCGATTTCAGCTCCGCGCCAAGAATAAATGGATTGGTCATCATCACCGACACAACATAAATTACGCGATTGCTGTGATAAAAGACGTAAAAACAAATATTGTGTCACATTTGTATCTTGATATTCATCAAC
>DEST01000062.1:12378-17455 GCA_002361365.1 Alphaproteobacteria bacterium UBA3307 | reverse complement strand
GCACCCGCCGTTGCAGATGCTACGGAAATAAACCAGAACGGGGTCCCATTCCAAACAGCTACAAAAATTGAAAATAATAATCCGCATATTTGGAACATCAGCACAACCACAACCAACGGAGCCGGAAATGTTGGCTTGAATACTTTTGGTAAGTTTAACGTCAGTGGAGGTGATACTGCCAATTTAAATTTAATAAACAAGCAAAATAAATTAGTTAACCTTGTCTTTGATTCTTCTGCTTCACAAATAGATGGTATAGTTAATTCCTATAAAAACGGGCAAATCGGCGGTGATGTATTGTTTGCTAACCCAAATGGTTTTGTGGTGGGCAAAACCGGTGTGTTTAATGTTGGTTCCTTAACTTTAATGACACCGACCGAAGATACAATGAAAAAAGTGTTTAAAGACAAAAATATAAGTGAAGATAATTTGAATTCCTTAGTATCTTTTAATATGAACGGTTCGGAGTATTTTCTTTTGGGCGGCGAAGAAACTGAAGTTGAATTAAATCCGGCAGACATCAGTATTGACGGAACAATTAATTCCGGTGCCGGTATTACTATCGCCAACGGCGGAAAAGAGATTAACATAAACAAAGATGCCAAATTAAATGCCAATATGGACTTTAATGTAAAAGGCGGCAATGTTACAGCAACTAAAAAAAGCAATGTAGAACCTACGCAGGCTAAGAAAACGACAAAGACCGATATATATGGCAGGGTAACAAATACTTTGGAATACAAACTTGCTTCAGATGGCGGTAACGGTATTGCCATTGTTTCAAAAAATCAGGGAGACGATAACGATTATTTGGCTGCAATCGTTAATTTGAACGGTAAAGTAGATGCCAACGGTTCGGATGTTATTGTTCAGACTGAAATTTATAATACCGGCTCCAGAAGTGCTGCGGAATATGATAAAGATACTAAGCATAATGTGGCACTTTCAAAGGTTACGGTCGGCGGAGAAGTGAGCGGACGAAATGTTGCTTTGAATGCCAGAACAATGGCGACGAATGTCAATAGTGATATTGTAGATGCGGGTAACGACGCGTATAATTGGTATAGCTGGATGGACACTCCTGCGAATTTTATCTTGAGCGACATGATTCATATTGCAGATATGAAATCTTCCGTTGAAGTTTTAAAAGGCGCAAAATTAACAGCTCAGAAAGATTTAAGCGTTAATGCTACAACAGATTTTACCGCCAGCGCAAAATCAATATTTGAAACCTTGGCTTTCAACTATACAGATCTTGATGTGGTAACCGAAGCTATTGTTCACAGCGGCTCAAGTATCAAAGCTGAAAATCTTAATGTTACATCCTTAACCAATGTGCAACTGTCAATAAGTGCAGTGGCAACCAATATGTTAGAAATGGCCTTTGATGTGTTTGATAAATCGCTTTTCCATGGCGGGGCATATGCGGTGTCTGTTTCTTTGTTGGATGTATCAAACAAAGCCGTAATAGAGAAAGAAGTAACCCTGAATGTTGCAAAGAATATTTTGGTTGATGCCGAGATGTTTCGTGCGTATGATATGTCGACTAAACAGGGATGGCTTCCGATTATAGACCGAAACTTTGGCTCCGGTAGCATTTCAATTGCGGCGTTTATTGCGCATACGGTCAATGAAGCAATTATGGAAAGTGACGTTGAAATACCGGGTACACTTAGTGTTTTAGCCAATTATATCGGCAGAACCGAGGAATCTGTTTCGGCATCGGGAACACAAAAAGGTGCAAAGCAAGGGCAAGCTGCATTTCTCGGGAATGTATACAAATTCTTCTTTGACATGTTTAAAATGAAACTCGGTCAAAATATAAGCACTCTTTATTCAAGATCGGATGAAAATTTCAGTAAAATAAAAATCAGCGGAGCAGTCGGCTTTTCGCTTGATGATGTTCAAAATAACGCTTTTATAGGTAATAAAGAAAAAGGTATTAAACCAAAGATAAAAGCAGGTAATGTTGCCGTAGAGGCAAATTTACTGGATAATAAGAGCTTGCTTTCCGTATCAAGCGGGGCATCAAAGGGGACAACTTCCATTTCAGGTGCAATTGCGGTTAATCTTAAAGACCTCAGTTCAAATGCAAATGCCTATGGTGATTTTGAAATAAAAGGAAATAGCTCTGATTATATAGCCGTTAAAAACAATGATTATGTTTTGTTACCGGATGGAACTAAGAGAACCGCTGAAAATCAGGGAGACAAAATACATTTTGATTATACATTTACCGTATATGAAGCAACAGAAGATAATGTTACGGAAAAAGAAGTAAACGGCGTAAAGAAAACATATATTACCTTGCCTGACGGAACCGAAATTGAAGGTAATATCGGAGACAAGGTTATCATACCTGAGGCCGGGCTGAGAATTTCGTCTGAAACGGTTGTAAAACACGGGTTAAGCCATAAAACATTTTACTCTGATATGGGTAAATATTTGGATAGGTTGTTTAATGTTACCATAAATGGTGCAGTTGGTGATATTGTAGATAAAATTATGAAGAATGACCCTGAATCCAGCATAAAATCAATAAATACGCAAGATGCCAGTGAGTATTTGGGCGCCACCAAAAAAGCCGGAGATATACAAAAAAGCATTGATGATGCCGGTAATATGAATTTCTTTAATGCAATCGGTTCCACTATAGGCTTAGAATATTTCTTTACTACTTTTGCAAACTCTACTGCATGGGCGGCATCAAAAGATCAGGAAACAACAGGATTCGCCGGCGCTTTTGCAGTTGCGATAAATAATACTGTTTCCAAGGCAATACTTGAAGACAATTCCAACGTAATATTTAAATCCCAAAATGACAACGGAAATACGTTAAAAGTGGATGCCTATACGAACAACCAAGTATGGTCGGGTGCAGGTAATGTGGATATATTGAATAATATTGACGACACCATGGAGGGCATCGGTGCTGCAGATGGCAGTGCCGGTGGTGCTTCTCTTTCATTTCAATGGTTAAGTCCGGAAACGACAGCCACTGTCGGGAAAAATGTAAAAGTTACGCAAGATAACAGCAATTATGGTGATGTTATTGTCAAAGCATACGACGAAACGGATGACGTTAATGCGTCAGCGTCTAACGGTAATGCCGATGAAACCGGTATAGCCGGTGCTGTTTCGATTTCAGCAATCGTTGACGGTCAAGTCAAAGCATCAATTGAATCATCGGCTGAAATCAAGGCGAGAGATATTTTAGTAGATGCAAATAAAGATTTAACTCACGTAAACGGCAATCTTGGAATATCCATAAGCCAAAATTCTATATCTGTCGGCATAGGGGTTAATTATGCCGAAGATGAAGTTGTGTCGTATATTGCAGGTGATGTAAAGTCTTCAAATGATGTAATAGTGAGTTCTGATTATGATAAGTTATTTGTCAACGGTGCTTTTAATATGGGAATTGCAAAAGCCGGAACAGATATGCCGAAATACGGAAATATAACCGATGAACAACGCCGACAAAATTTAGATAAAGCGACGGAACTTTTTAATAAAGCCGAGGATATTAAGAACAACTCAAAATATTTCAATAATTTCAGGGCGTTATGGAATCTCAGAGATGCCCATTCGGCATTTGCAAATGCAGATTATGATTTCACAAGGGCGGCTAATCCGGATAAAAATACTGCCACCAAATCAGGAATGGCGTCTGTAAGTATTTCAGATACGGCTTCCAGAGCGTATATCGCAGACGGGGCACATGTTTTAGCAGGTCGTGACGTTAAGGTTAATGCAACATCTGAGGATATGTTAATAAATGCCGCTCTTATACTGTCCGTAAACGGTAAATCGGGAATGGGTGGCGCACTTATTGCTCAATGGACACAAAATGAGGTTGAGGCCTATATCGGAAAAGCCGTTGTTGACGCATTGAGAAATGTTGATGTTAACGCTAATGAAGATATAAAAATGTTTACCGGTTCGGTGGGTGTTGCGCATGGAAAAGATAAGTCCATAGCCGGAAATATTTCGTTTGAATTACAGAATAATGAAGTGACGGCAGCGATTAAAGACGGCGCAAAAGTAAATACGAACACAGATAATAAAGAGCAATCCGTAAGCGTTGAAGCCGGAGTTAAAAGTCAAATTATAAAAGGTGTGGGTACGGTATCTATTCAAGCAGGCGGTAACGGTGGCGGTGGAGCCAAAGGCGGAACGCTTGACGGTGATATTGCCTTAAATAAAATTAATGCCTATATCAAAGGTGCAGAAGTTAATGCCGGGAAGAAATTAGATGTTAAGGCGACAAACAGAACAGACCTGATAACGGTTGATGCTGCCGGAGCTGTTTCAACTCAAGATTCTTCTTATGCCGGAACATTGGGGGCTTATGTTTCAATCAATGAAGAAAATGCTTATATTGAAAACTCTCAAATCAATACCTCAGAAGGCAGAACAAATAAAAAAGCCGATACAAGCGTTGTGGCCTCAAGCACATTTGAGGATTTTGCAGTCGTAGGAACTGTGGCATACGGCAATCAAACTTCGGCTGACGGCTCTGTTCGTGTTGATGGTATCAGCGATGAAATCACCTCCTACATCAAAAACTCGTCTATTTATACATCAGGCAATGTAACGCTTGATAACGATTCATCGTATAAATATTTATCCGTAACGGCGGCTGGTGCCGTTTCAAGCGGAGGAAATGCAATTTCGGGTGCTATTGCCATTGCCGTTAACACAGTGGTTCAAAACAACTACATTGAAAATTCAACCATAAATTCAAATAAATTAACGGTGGATTCCGATGCTGTTTTTGACACCCTCGCCATTACCGGTGTTGTGGCCGCAGGCTTAAGCGGAAAGTCAATCGGCGGTTCTGTATATGCAGAGGTTATAGATAATGATCTTTACAGTTATATCAAAAATTCAAATGTAACGGCACAAAGTGATATTGATATAACATCCGATACGGATATTGACAGTTTGAGTGTTGTTTTTGCCGGTTCCGGCGGCAAGGGTCTGGCCGCTTCCGGTGCAGTCAGTGTTGTGGTTAATTCTGCAGATTTAAACACATACATCTTATCGGAAAATGCAGATAAAAAAGTTCAAAGCA
>DEST01000062.1:0-12258 GCA_002361365.1 Alphaproteobacteria bacterium UBA3307 | reverse complement strand
GTGAGCATTTCCCTCGGAGAAGATGCGGCAGGTGCGGCTATCAATGTTGTAGTTGACAGCAGTGATACAGCCGCCGGTATTGAGGGTGTGGAAGTCAGTTCAAAAGATGATGTTGATGTTGAAGCAGAGTCAGATGAAGACATTATGTCGATATCTATCGGCGGTGCCGGTGGTAACGGTATTACGGTTGCCGGTTCAATTAACACCGTTGTTATGACTTCAGATACAAAGGCCTATATTAAAAATGCTGATGTTACATCAAGCGAGGGAGATATTAAAGTTATATCTTCCGGTGATACAGAAATTACGGGCGGAACCGGTTCGGCAAGTATATCGCTGAGCAGTATGGCTCTCGGGGCTTCTATTGTAACCGGTGTTATTGATAGCGAGGTTAAAGCGACCATTGAAAATTCAAAAGCCTATGCCGGTAGAGATGTGATTGTCAGCGCCGAAGCTAATGAAACAATCGGTGAAAAGAACGCTCCGTTTATTACGGTAGCAGGTGGGTTCTCGCAAGGTTTAACGGTTGAAGGCGTTATTGCCACAATGGTTATGAGCAGTATGGCAGATGCGCATATTATCGGCACAAAAACAATAAATGATGTTGCTTATGGCGTTAATGCCGGTCGAGATGTTGCAATTTCTGCCGAGGGAAAAGATACTATTTTTGCCATAGACGGTGCAATTAGTGCCAGCACTTCTGCCGGTGTCGGGGCAACAGTTAATACCATTGTAATTGATAAAGATGTGAAGGCTTATGCTCAAAATGCTAAAATTGAAGCGACAAATGACATAAAAGCTCAAGCAAAAGAAACAGATGATTTCTTCACAACTGTTGTGGCTGCTGCCGGCGGCGGCAGTGTCGGTGCTGCCGGTGCGGTTAATACAAACGTGATTACTTCAAATTTAGACGCTGGTTATAAAGATTCCACCTTAAGGGCTGGGAATAAAATTTCTTCAAATACCGAAGCAAAAGCAAATATGCAGACCATTACCGGTTCGGCAGGAGGCGGTGGTTCGGTTGGTGTCGGTTTATCTGCAGTAAATGATGTCATCAGATACACCGCCGAATCAAAAGCAACCGGTGTAAATGCAGAATTTAAGGAACTTGACGTAAAGTCTAAAGCAGACAGCACATACGAATATACAACCGTATCCGGTGCAGCTGCAGGCACAGTGAGTGTTGTCGGTGTTGAAAACGTGAACTATGTCAATAACACGATTAAGGCCTATGCTGACGGTATATTGAAAGGTAATAAAGCTGTCATTGATGCCTCAGATAAGGTAACGTTTGTTCACCCGATTGCCGGTACCATATCTGTTGGCGGTACGGCCGGTGTTGGTGCAACGGTTATGGTTAATTCCGTTACGAGCACAATTGATGCTTATATCGGCGGTTCTGACATTCAGGTCAGTGATATTGATGTAAAGGCCAAAGGCGAACAAATATATGACCATATTGTGGCTGCCGGTTTTGCCGGCGCGGGTGTTGCCGGTGTGAGCGGAACGGTATTGGTTAATGATGTGGATACCTTTGTGCATGCGTATATTTCAGATGGCGCAAAGGTAAAAGCGGATGATGTTGATATTGATGCTCAAAATAAAATCACGCTGACTTCGTTTACCGGTGCCGGTGCAGTCGGTGGAGCGGCAGCGTTTGGCGCTTCGGTAGATGTTAATAACTTTAAGTCCACAACCGAGGCATATACCGGTGATGGCGTTACCATTGAGGCAAAAAATGTTGATATTAATGCCAAAACGGAAACCTATCTGGGTAAGACTGAAGAAGCAAACAAAATGATTGTTGCCTCCGGTTCGTTCGGATTATATGCCGGAATTGCCGGAAGCGTTTTGTGGAGCGGCATTGAAAATAGAACAGTTGCACATATCGGCGCCAATAATGTAATTAAACTTGCCGATGAGGGACATTTGAACTTAAATGCCACAGACATTTCCAAAATATATGAAAGCGTTGGCGGCGGTGCCGGCGGTTTAGTCGGTGTCGGCGCTTCTGTCGGTGGTAATGAAATTCATAACACGGTGTTGGCATCTGTTGGTACCGGTACGGTTATTGAAGGAGAAAATGCAAATGTGAACATTTCAGCCAACAGTTCTGAAACAGTTGATGCCTTAGGTGTAATTGTCGGTGGTGGCGCCGGCGCTTTATCCGGTGGTGCGGTTTATGTTCATATTGGTGACAAAGAAGATAATGCTTCAACCAACAATTATGACAACCAAAGCGAAGAAGAACGTAAGACTTTTGATGGCGCACAAAAACAAAAAGATGAGATGTCTAAAGCTGCAGGAGAAAGAAATACGTCGGCAAATAAAGCATATCAAGATGCTTATAATGGAGCTTTGGGGAGAATTAAAAATCAGTCGAAAGGTACAAGATTAGCTGATAAGGAACAGGTTAGCGGCAGCTTATATAATTTGACAAATCGTGAAGTTATTGGCGGAACAGACAGAAAAGGGACGGCAGCCTTTATTGATACGGCGGCGCAATTAAATGTCAAAAACTTAAATATTGCAGCGCAAAATACCAATGATGTTAAGCTTGAAAGCGTAGGTGTTGCTGCCGGTGGGGCAGCTATCGGTGTTTCGGTTACCGTAGCAGAAGATAAAACCACGACTAACGCATTTGTTCAAAATGGTACAAAAATTGCGGCAGATAAAGTACAAATCAGTGCAAATTCTGAAGATAAACACCGTTTAGATGCCTATGCTGCAACCGGCGGAATTTTTTCCGGCAACGGCAGTGTAGCTGTGCTTAAATCTGATAAAACAACCAATGCGTATGTTAATGACGGTGCTGTCATTAACGCCGTGAAAAACTTAAATATCGGTGCAAATTCACATTCGGATAACAAAGCGTATGCGTGGTCAGGTTCATTTGGCGGTGTTGTTGTTGGTATGTCGGTTGCTAATGCCAAAAGCATTGGTGCGACCAGAATAGACTTTGGTGACAATGTAACGCTGACTTCAGAAGACAGTGATATTATCATCAAAACGGATACAAATGAAAAAACGAGAGCCGAAGCTTGGGCGGCTACCGGAGGCGTCGGCGGCGGTGGTGCTGCGCTTTCAACCGCTACCAGTGGTAAAGATAACACTGTTAATATCGGTAAAAATTTCAGTGCTGAAACAACTAAAAAACTTTCTATAACTTCAAATGCAGTTAATAAAGCCGATACGGAATCGAATGGTCGAGCTTATGGCGGTGTATCGGCCGGCGGAGCCAATGGTACGTCAAACATTGACCAAACATCGGGTGTAAACATTAAAGATGCCGACACAGCTAAAGCAATTAAGGCTGCCTCGATTGAAATTTCTTCAACGGCTGTAAATGATGCAAATTCTACGGTGTATGCCGGTGCCGGTGCGATATTGAGTATATCTGCTTCCAAGGCGGAAACAGATATAAAATCGACCAATAAAAGTTATGTCGGCAAAAATTATGATATTTCGGCAATAGAAGGCGGATATTCGCTTGCAGCCGACACAATGAATAAGTACAAGAGTTATGTTAAATCTGATTCTTATGGTGTTGTCACAGTCGCAATACCGAAAATCAGGAATACGGTTAATTCTACGGTGACGGCTGATTCTGAAGCAGATGTTACTTCAAAGAAAAATATAGTGGTTAAAGCTGCAAATGAAATCAGCAAAGCATCTGTATATGGCTACGATTTATACGGCGGTGCCGGCGGATTGGCTACTACCGGTTCCGGCGGTTCAATAAAAGATGAGCTGACGATGAGCACATCAGCCAAACTGGGAGGAAACAGAGCTCATGCCGAAGGCGATTTCGGAAGCGGAAGCGTTGATGTTAGTGCGTATAACATTGCCAATATTAACGAAAAAGCCGATTTGTATGCACATGGTGGTATTGCCGGTGCGGATACGGATTCCATTGTCAAACTGACGGCAAATGCTGATGTAAAAGTAGCAAACAAGGATATAACCACCAGAGATGACCATATTAGTTATACCGCAAGAAACGATGTTGACATATATACGAAAGTAAACTCTGAATCATACGGCGGTTTAGCAGGTGCGGGTGGCGAAAGTAACGCTACAAGCAGTAAGCAAACAGCCACAGTTATAATCGACGAAGGTGTAAAATCAGTAAGCGGCAGAGATACAAACATTTCCGCTCTCAGCAATAAGAGTTTGGAAGCATATATCAATGCAGAAACCGGCGGTTTGATTTCTATTGTTGGCGGAAAAGCCGATGCTCATAACAAGGATTCAAAAGCTGTTGTCACGATTGCTTCCGGCACTGAAGTTAAGGCATTCGATTCTGTGAATATCACCGCGTTGAGTTCTACACAAAAACTGCGGGCAAAACGCGATGCGCTGGCTTATCAGCTCGGATTTATTCCGTATCATGGTTCGGGCAATGAATATACCACCGATAAAAATACCTCAAGCATTGTTATAGACGGTAAAGTCGAAAGCGGATTGGGCGCATATAAACACCTTGTAATTGATGAAAACGGAGAGGCTACATCGGAAAATGACGCGATTTCAGTATCACAAAAACAAATCGATGTAATTACATCTGCCGATCTTCAGGTTGATATAGATTCTTATGAAGAGAGCAAAACCAATTTAACAAAAGTACATAATGAGTATATTCAGAAAAAAAGTACTGAAAAATCAAATCATGAAGCTGATTATAAAAAGTCCGAAACAGCAAAAGGACAATTGGAAACGCAGAATAAAGTTTTGACCGGACAAAAAGAAAGTGCTGCCAAACTTTTGACAGATATTCAGAATGCAATAACAGATGTGAAGAATATAGGTACAGAAGAGTATGCAGAAAAGTATGGTTCAATACCGGAAGTTCAGGCGTTGATAGTTGCTTATAAAAACAAGGTCTCAAATCCAAGTGACGAAAACTCAGCAGCTTTTGGTACCGCCTGGGGAGAATTGCTCAAAAAGCAAGATGCACTGCCTACTGAAATTACTAATTATAAAGAACTGATAGAAACGAATAATAATACCATAAAAACGCATATTGCAGCAATGCAGAAGGCAAAAGATGCAATAAATGATATTGAAATTGAAATAGAAAAGACAACTATTGACTATCAGACACACATTGCTTCTCTAGATGCTCAAATAGCTGATGCAAAGGCGCAGCAAGCTCTAGCGGAAACGGAAGCTATTCCTGTTTACAGTATTAATGTTGATGATGTTGTTGTTCGCTCCGGTGAAACCAATATCAATGGTGCTACTGCAACCGGAAACGGCTCAATCACAGCTGCCGGCGCAGGTAGTTTTGCTATTGATATTGAAAATAAAAGCGTCAGTAATGTTTACTATAACAATTTGATTATTGACCGCAATTTGAAATACGGCATTAATGGTAATGTGGGCGGAAATATTACCAAAAATATAATAAATGCAAGTCCTTATGAAGTACCTACTATCAACATTGTTAACAGCGTTGATAAAAACGACCCGACTATAAATATAGATAAGATTACTAATGCCGGGGATATTGTTTTGCAGGGTAATGTTGAAAACGTTTCGGGCGTATTTGATGTAACCAACCGCACCGGTGATGTAATTACGCAAGGTAACCTCACGGTTAGAGATTTGCATATGAAAGTTCCGAACGGTGCTTATAATCAGCTTTATATCAATCAAGAGCAAAAACTCGGCGGTTCGTTAGGTACGGGAGCCATTGTCGCGGCAGGCGATATTGATATTGCGGCAAAAACTATTGACGTGAATGGTTTGTTGCAGAGCGGAACCGAACTCAAAAAAGTAGAAATACCTGAATTTTCCGTTATCAAAAAAGAAGATGGTAACTATTATCAGGTTATGAACGGTGCTGAAACCAAAATGGAAAAAGGAAAAACCTCCAAACAAGGAGAAAAAATCACCGAGTATTACTACATTAATTTGCCTCAGGTCAATGATAATGCTGATGTTAACGCGATGCAGGCCATCAGAGCTTATTTCAAACCGACTGATGAGAGCAATACAAGCAATATTGCCGGTGATATATATTTGTTCAAAGCCAATACATCCGGCGGCGACATCACATTGACAGGTAATGTTATCAGCACTCAAAACACCGGAAAGATTGTTTTGATGAATGGTTACGGACATATTGATGTTGTTAATAATTCCGATTATAATTTGGTAACAAATTCGTTGGGTGCTGATACCAAGATGCAAGGTAAGCTGACCATTAATGACTTTAAGGTTGGTAAACAGAAGGTAGCTGCATACTCCAGTAGTAATCCAGACGAGGCGGTCCCTGAGATAATAGTGCCGAATTATTCTCAGTATGAAAATTTAACACAATCTGAATTGACAGACGGATTTTTAACTAAGCATGCCGATACACATACGGCTTATGTTGGTGAAGACGGAATTAGTTTCACCTCAACGGGTGATAACAACGGAACATGGGGAACATCATCAAAAACAACAAGAGCAGACGGTGCAACAGTATATTCCACAACATATACCCCTGGTGACGATGCTTGGACAATAACGAAAGATGATGGTTCTTACTCTTATAAACGCTATGTTGAACGTTCTTGGATTGTAGAATTGTTCTGCGGTAAATTGTATGAAACCGTCTATGTTAATTATAAGCCGACATACGAGGTGAAAAAAGAAGCTATTACCGTTAATTTCCAAGGTTTTGACAAGCCGGAAATCAACATAACTTCAAAGAGTGATGTAGTGATGAACAACAGCATCAGCGCTTTAAGCGGCGATGTTAATATAACTTCGCAAGGAAGCATTATGACAAACTCTTTGAACAATGTTATTACGGCAAACAATATCAACCTGACATCGGGCAACAATATCGGACAAGCTCTTGATGAAATCGGGACAATCAGACCGTTGATGATTGAAATTGTTAATGATGGAACGTTAACGGCTAAAGCTGAAAATGATGTGTATGTTCGTTATCCGTACAGTGATGTGAGCAATATTGATATCAGCGGTAAAAATGTTCAATTATCGACGGTTACCGGCAATATGGATATGAAAGATAAAACACTTAAAGTGGTAGCCGATGATTTGCTCTTGAGTGCCGGTAGTGTTAATTTTGATATTTCCCAAGCTAAAGACAACGGCTCCAATCTCAAGGTTGGCACTTTAAGTGCCAGAGCGAGCGATGATATAACTTTTGTTTCTGATGGTAGCTTTACGGTTAAATCGCTGATTTCAGACAATAAAGGTATTATCAATTTGGAATCAAAGAATGGTTCTATATATGCGGCTGACAGTACCGGAACATATTTGAATGAACATATCTACGGCGGTGATATCGTATTGAAAGCTATTAACGGTGAAATCGGGTCTCCTGATATACCATTAACGTTTGCCAATGCCGGTATTTTTAATGTTCAGGCAAACGACGATGTTTATCTGAAGTCTGCTAATACGATGTATGTTGATTTAATCAGCTCTGCAACAGGTTCGCTTAATCTGAATGCAAACTTCGGTATCATTGCTTCTGCAATTACCGATGCAGCCAGAGTATATAACTTATATGCCGGCGGTGATATGAATTTGGTTTCGACTTACGGAAACATTGAAAATATGCTGGTCAATCTTGATGGTGTGCTTAGTGCTTCCGCAGGTTATAAAGGCACAGAAAATGTTGCCGGTTGGGGAGATGTCAATGTTTCGCTTATTTCCGAGATTGCTCCGGCTGATGAAACAGGTGCAGAAAAACTTACCGGCACAAAAGACCTGAAAATCGGCATCATTCAAGCAACCAACAATGTGACGATTAACTCTGAAGGAGCCGTTAAGAACGCTTTTGATACATCTTCAGTTTCCGGTGAAAGAATAATCGTTAATGCGGTTGGCGATGTCGGAGAACAAAATTCGGCTATTAATGTGACTGCGAACAGAGAAATTACGGTTCTTTCAAAAGGCGGCAGCAATGTGTATTTGAAGACCGATGATGCCGGAAAAGGTTTGAAAATCAGCCGAATTGATACAACAAACGGCACGGGTTCATTAGGTAATGTTGAGTTGACTTCTGCCGGCAATATTACTCGGAAGACAATAGAATATCGCAATGTTTTAGAAGATATACCTGAAGAAGAAATTACCAATATCAAAGCTGAAAACATTGTTTTGAATGCCGTTGGTAAAGGAATCGGTTCTGCCGACAGATATTTTGTAGTAGAAACAACTTCTACTGATGCCGGTAAAGGTTTGGCATATACCGCAAACCAAGCTTATATCAAAGGCGTTGGCGATGTTTTAAACATTGCACAAGGTGAGACATCCGGTATATCGGATATCAGTACCGAAGGCAACACTGCTATTATAGCCAATAACATTACAGCCGAAGGTGATATTAAACTTGTCAGCAAAGCAAATATTACGGCGAATAATATTAAATCTGATAATGATACACATTCAACATATATTGCCATAGGCACTGATGCAGATGTTAAAATGAGTAATGTAACCGCAGGTTCTATTTTTGCAGGCGGTCGCGATGTAACAATTTCAGACAATATTACAACAGACTTCTCTGTTATTCACTCGTTGGGCAAAACTACGTTTGAAAATGCTGAAGCTGAGCACCTGACAGATGAAGAAGCGTATCTAGCATTGGTAAATGCAACCTCCGATGATGATATTATCGTTAAAGATACGGTTATCCACGGTGATGCAAGATTTGAAAGTCAGAAAGACACAAATATTTCTACGTTAACAGTAGACGGTAACTTTACCAATACTTCTGACAACACTACTGTCAGCGACAAGTTAGACGTAAGCGGTGATGCAAATATTGATGCTAACGAAAATATTGTAATTGCCGATGCAACCATTAACGGTGATTTGAATGCGGATGCTGAAAATATTGAAATTGCAGAAATGAAGTTAGATGGTAACATCAATGCAAAGGTTGATAATTTATCTGTCAATACTTCTAATGACTTGCATATCGGAACTGTCAGCGGTAATACGGCAGACTATACCGATACGGCTGATATTACATCATCGCAAAGCATTACAAACGGACTTGATACGAATGATACGAATATGTCAGTTAAAAATGCTAATCTAACCGCCGGTGATTCAATCGGGGAAGATAAAGCTCTGAATATGAAACTTGCCGAAGGTAATAAAGTAAATATTACAGCCGGAAATGTTGCCAACCTTAATAACACCGGAGCTGCGGCGAATTATGGAAATGTTACTGCCGATGATACAAAAATTACGGCAACTAACGATGTAAATATTGCCAATCTGAGCACGGATAAATTAGCCTTAACAACAAAATCGGAAAATGTTAATATTACGGGGGATATTAAGACTAAAGGAACGATTGATACGGCAAGCAAAAATATTGTCGTAGACAATACAAGTTTAGAAGCGTATCCTTATGCAACAACGCAGCTGTATTTGACCAAAAAGCCGATGCATTTAATTGTTGATAAGAGCAATAATATCAGAACGGAATCTCAAAATGTAACCAGACACAGTATGAATACTCTTGTTAATAAAGAAGCGTATGCAACAAGTATGGAAGGAGAAATAACATTAGCCTCAGAAACCGCTTTAAGAAATTCGTATCACGGCAAAGCAATTATAGATGAAGCAGATGATTCGCTTTATAATAATTCTACCGTATCGGATTATATCTCATCTGCCGTTGGTTCTCGAGATCATCTTGTCACTGATGATAATGGTACATTGATAAACCACATAAATGTTATGGATATTATCCGACAAAGAACACCGTATAGACCGGTAAACCATAATTTCAGCCAAGATAATGAAAAGAAGAAAAAAGGCAAAGACAACCGCCAAAAAGCTGAAAATACAATTCTGAAGATAGATGTAGCGGCTATTCTTGGAAAATAAATCTCTGTAATTAAAAGGACTTAGAACAATGTTAATGAACTCAAAAAAACTGTTTTGGCAAGCTCTGGTTTGTAGCACCTTTATTTCGACCAGTGCACTTATAATGAGTAGCAATGCGTATGCCGAAACCACTTCGGGAGAAAAAGTAAGCAATGTTAATCAGCAACTTTTAACACCAAACGAAACTGTTGATGATATGACGGACATAAATCGTGCCAGACGATACTATCAAACACGAGAAAGCCGAAGTAATGTACAGACAGAGGAAACTGACGATACCTCGGTAGATACAACAGAGGACGAAATAAAACTTCCGGCGAGAACAAATGAATATGCTCCCAGTGTACATATTTATCGTGTAGATATATCGGATTCAGAAGTTTTTTCGTTTGCCGAAATCAACAAGTTCAGATCTTTGGTTGAAAAGAAAGATGTAACGATTGAGGATATTAATAACTTAGTTAAGCTCATCAATTCTCAATACTTAAAAAAAGGCTTTATTACCGCTCGCGCTTTTATTACCGAAGGGAAACTTGAAGGAGTTTTGAAAATAGAGCTAATGGAAGCACATATCGGTAAATTGGCTATTGATGGTAATAAATACAACAGAGAATGGTATTTGCGCTCTCAATTCAGCCACAAAGACGGGGAACTCTTCAGTTTACAGGATTTGCAAAAAGATTTAAAAAGATTTAACAAAAATGCCCGCAGTATTAAAATGCGTGCTCAGTTAAAGCCGGGTGAAGAATACGGAACAACAGATATTACGTTAAAGGCAGAGGAGCAAATGCCTTACCATTTGTCAGCTTCATTTGATAACTTTGGACGTGATACAACCGGTGAACACCGTGGCGGAATAGTTGCTTCAACCGACTCGCTTATCGGCTTTCAAGACAGATTATCGGTGGCATTCAATGTAGCAAAATCTTCGTTTAATCCTTATATTGATTATAATGTGCCGGTAAACAGATACGGAACTCGTGCAGGTGTGTCGTATATGTTTGGTAAAAGCAAAGTAACCAGCGGAGAGTATAAAGATTTTGACTTAAATGCCAAAACTAATACATACAGTGGATATATCTCTCATCCTTTGATTGATACGACAAAAGGAAAGTTGAATGTTAATACATCATTGAATTATAAAACATCAACTTCTAAGATTTCCGGATTTAAATATTCAGATTTTAGGGATACAAACCTAGCTATTGGTTTAGGTGGAAATTATAATTTTGAAAAAAGCGTCTTTTATGGCTCATTATATTCAACCAATGGTGTGATTAAAGACCAAATCAGACACGAGAACGAGCATTTCACAAAATTTAATACTGATGCTTACTATATTCACTATTTGCCATGGGGTATTATCGGTACAATCAAAGCCGGAGGGCAATATTCTCCGGATAATATTTCGTACGTTGAACAATATCAAATCGGCGGTATTTCGAGTGTGAGAGGATACTCGGAGAGTCTGCTGATGGCGCCTTCCGCATATTACACCAGTTTGGAAATGCTGTTCCCGATACCGTTTTTGCCGGAAACAATCGATGTGCCGTTTAGTAGCAGTGGTAACACATTCCGTTTAAGAGATTCGGTTAAATTTGCGACCTTTTTAGATCATGGCGGAATATTTTATCATGAGGGTAAGCCTCACAGGGAGAATTTCCTTTTAAGTGATGGTATCGGTTTGCGTATAGCTATCAACAAGTATTTATCTGCCAGATTTTATGTCGGTTTTCCTTTGATGAACAGAGGAACATATCATGAATCTGATACGAGTTTTCACTTTGATTTAATCGCTGTGCCGTTTTAATATCGGCTAATAATATTGAAATTTTATTTAAGAAAGCTATTAAAATGAATAAAACATAATTTGTGAAAACAGTAGATAAAGAAGCAAAGGCCACTAAAGTTGCCACAAATGAAATAGTAAATGCTGTTATAGCACTTAAATTAAATACACCTTGATAGAGCAATTCTTCAGGGTGCTTTTTTGTTTCGCTCAAATAAAGAAAAGTGTTGTTTTTGTATGTAGCATAACCTCTTGTTTCACACTTATTCTATACTAACATATAGTGTCAGCGTGAAGAATCCATTTGTTCCGGTGGAACGTACAACGCCTGTAATGCTGCTGGATACTTCGGTTTTGCCTCAGTATAACCTAAAAACATCACTTTTATTAAATTAAGCCTTTTGTTTAAAAAAACCTCACAGTGATTATGTGAACTGTGAGGAAATTTAAATTTCAGACATCGGCATTCACCACAGGAACTTTTTTGGTGTTTGGTATTAAAGCAATACCTAAGACACACAGCAGTAAGAGCCCAAAAACAACAACAACTACAGTTTCGTCGGTGTGATACAATTCCTCAATCTGCTCGATTGATT
>DEST01000082.1 GCA_002361365.1 Alphaproteobacteria bacterium UBA3307 | reverse complement strand
GCCGAAAATGAATATTCCTCTAAGTTAATTTCATTTTCTCCCGGAGTTTGTGCAAAATAAATGCGTTGCCCCACATCTAAGTTGATTTGGCTATATTGCGTAGGATTTTCGTTATCCTCAATATTTGCCTCCGTATAGAACACGGCAATCGTTTCTCCGCTGACAGCCTTATCAATTGTAATAACTTCCGAATTATAGTGTGCACCTTCATAATATCCAAAAGCATATCCGTCAGGTATCGAATCTACCGGAATCAGCTTATGCTCGGTATCTGTGCGTATAAGCTCACTATTATTCATATTGATATATATTTTACCCCCTTCATTTTCGAGCGTACCAATATGGATATTTTTAGTGATATATCCGTCAAATTCCGAACGAATCACACCCTTAGATGTGTTAACCAAGTGGCGAGCAATACCAACATCAGAATCCTGAGCCACCGAGTCATCATAAATAATGTGTCCGTCATTTTCGACGTAGTAACCCAAATAGAACTTATTGCTACTGGTACCGGTTGCGCGGTCAATCGCGCTCACTGCACCGGCACTTGCCGTTCCAAAACCGTTGTCAGAAAACTTTAGTTGCTCTCCACTGTCTAAAGTTAAACCGGTCATTGTTTTAGAAAAGTCAAATTCATAAGCGTTATCCCACGAATCATCTAAATCATTATAACGCAAAATTGTATTTTGTTCCAAATAAAAATCGTTATGAATCAACATATCATCGGAGCTGACATACATATGCGCAAATTCCGGTCCGGTTGAAGAAAGCGTAACTTCGTTATACGCCATTTTCATCAGCGGGTCCAGACTGATGTATCCGGAACCATTTCCATTTGCCGAATCAAGATTCAGTTGAGTATTGATAAATTCATAATTACCTTTACCCAAAAATGTTGCAAATGTTGTAACTTCAGACAATTCGGCAGCTTTGGTACGTCCCATATCCTGCATTGCGCGAGAAGCATTATTTGAACCGGTAAACTGCACTAATTGTCCCTCAAGGTTATATACATTATCATAACCGTGCTTAGCAAATACAATCTGTCCGTCATCAATCAAATTAAACCGAATTGCACCGGACAATGTGGCATTTGCACCATTATAGATTGCACCACCGCCGTGAGTTTCAACGGTTTGTTTGCCAAACAAAGTATTATCAGCTACCGTCACCGTTTCGGAGTCTTCATTGTTGTTAAAGCGCATTGCTTGTGCAATTTCGCCATAGATTGTACCGCCGCTGTTATAAATACCACCGCCGGCGCCATTGGTTGCTTTGTTAGAATTGAACACAATTTCTGAGTTTGTGTTTCTGTTGTCAAACAATAAATAACCGCCATTATATCCGCTTTGGTTGCCGGCTGCGTTATAAATTGCACCACCATGGCTGTTAGATGCCGCACCTGACTTCGGAGCATCGGTATAGTTTCCAGAAAATGTTGCATCGGCAATAATCATTCTGCCGGCATTATAAATAGCGCCGCCTCGAGCCGCACCTGCCGTCGCCGTGGCATAGTTGCCGCTAAATGTCGCATTTTGCAAAACATTCAAAACCCCTCTGCGCTCACGCGAAATACCAACCACACTGCCGTATCCATTATAAATAGCGCCGCCGTCAGCATACTTACCGGCTATTGAATTAACATAGTTATTGGTAAAGTTCAACACACTGCCGTCAACAATATTCATATTGGCCATATTATAAATCGCACCGCCTTGAGCATATCCGGACTGTGTTGTCGGTGTATTGGAAAGCGCACGGTTAGCGTTAAAATCCACTTCTCCCTCAAGCGTAAATGCCGCTCCGGAATAATAAATATTGTTGCTTTGGTCATAAATATTGTAATCACTGTGATATATTGCACCACCTTGTGCTATTTTTCCGGTTGCATAGTTGTTGCGATATGTATCATCACTGGATGTATATTTTCCAATGTTGTATACAGCACCGCCCAGAGCGTGGTCGGTTATGGCATATGCTCGTGATGTGCCGGAATTGATTATATCTCGCCCATTGCCGCCACACGAATCACCCGTGCCGCAAACCGAAGATTGATTAAGCTTTTCCCAAATATTTGTATACACAAGTCCGGTTGAAGAGAAATATTCATTACCGACATGGTTACCTATAAAAGTATTATTTTCAGACACAAGCTGTCCGCCGTCATCACCATATAAATTGACCACATCTTCGTCCCAACCATTATAAATCGCTCCACCGAAAGCATTTACATATTGCATTGTATAGTTACTGGTAAAGCTAGAATCTTTGACTGAAACTATATTATTGGCACCGCCTGATTGCTTGCCTACACTAACGTTAGCCAAAACACCGCCGACAGCCTGAACTTTAGAATCTGCCGTAACTTTTGTAAAATCAGTGGCACTGTTATTATTAAAGGTTGTACCCAAAATATCAAGCGTTGCTCCGATAAATGGTCTTCCGGAGCTGGAATTCAATGTATTGTTATTCAAGTTACCGATAACACCACCGCCTTGAGATTGCGTTACATCACTGCCTCCGCCATAAAGATTGTGTTTGCCGGAAACAACCGTATTGCTGACTGCCGTCCCCGACTCATTTTTACCAAAAGCCACTGTACCATAGTTATTAATCCATCCGGTCTGATGTGTCGAGTCAGAAAACATTTCATCTGTCAGCGTACTTGCGCCGGAATAAATATATGCGGCATAAGGTTCGTGATAACTGGTATAACTTCCGGTACCACTGTCATATATCGGGCTTTTTATCCCATTGGCCATTGCCGTAAGGTCTGCTCCGGTTGCATTTTCTGCCATTGCATTTGCGGCAAACATAAACACGCCGGCTGCCATCAAATTGAGCCAAGCACATTTTTTCAAAATACTTTTATATTGCGAAGTCAACACTCCGATTCCGTTTCGGCTTAATCTAAGCATAATCTTTCTCCTTTTAGACTATTTTGACAACAGAATAAAACGAATTTATTAATATTTTCATAAAATTTTGAAACTTTTTACGATTTGACATTACAAAACAGATAAAAAACCGCCAAATTAAGTATGTCGGTCATAATTTTTTTAAATTTTTGCTCTTTATGTAATGTATAGAGGGAGTAAATTATAGATTATTTATTCAAACTTGAGTGCCACTTGACAACTACTGCCAAAACACGAACAAGCCTTCAGTGCCTCAAGAGTATCCATCGGTCCGCGCGAAATTACCCCTTCATCTCGTCCCTTAGGCTTTTCATTATATTCATTTCCGTCTTTATCTTTAGCCAAAATATAATAATGCAAATTCTCGATTCCGTTATACGGATGAGTATCAGAAACCGCTGAAGCCTCTAACCCCATAAAATTCGGAATTATTTTTTGCCAATCGGTAGTCGCCAGACTCACGCACTCTTGCTTTCTAAGCTCGGTAAAAAGTACCGTATACGCGCCCAAACCATTGTAATGCGCTTCAAAGCGTTGTTTTTCACGAATAATAAACTTATACCAATCACGTTCTTCCACCGTTTTAGGCGATTCCTTAAAAATCATCTTTCCTCCGAAACGGCTGACAACCTCGTTTCCGTGGTCAGTTTTTTTGATTTTCAAATCAATCGGCAAATATTCACTGTAGCTGATAAAATCGGTATCAAAGTTTTTATAAATTGTCTGATTATATCGTGTACTGACATTTTTTGTAAAAGTCATCAAATCCTTTTGTGTATCAATTACTCGATTCTGTACAATTTTAAGATAAAACGCATAAATCCCGAACACCACCAATACTACCGGCATTACATAGGTCAAAAAGCGCAAAAAAGAACGTATTTTATCCTTAAACGATGTTTTAGGCTTAGGTTCTTCTTCTGTTGTTTCGGTATAGCGCACATTCATAGAAGATGCTTCGTCCCATTTACCATTAACACCGCCACCGCGCCGATTAAACCCACTACCGAAACCACCGCCGCCGAATCTTGTAGATTCGCCGGCAGAATTTATCTCATCGCGGTCATATTTAGCGCGCTTTTCCGGCGTTCCCAAAATTTCGTATGCGCTGGAAATTGCTCTAAATTTTTCGGCAGCAGACTTATCGTCTTTATTTACATCTGGGTGATATTTCCGAGCAAGTTTACGATAAGCCGATTTAATTTCCGCCTGTGTAGCCGCCGGAGTAATTTCCAAAACCTGATATAAGTCCTTTGCCATAATCTGTTTCCTAAAACACGTGTCTGTTTTCACACATATTTTAATACGGCGGTATTATCAAAAAATCAAGCAATTTTTTAAGTGTATCACATAAGTGTATCACATTATAAATGCTGTGCCGTTCAACTCTACTACTGCCCAATTTAAAAATGTAGCAAACATCAGCCATAAAAAATACGGAATCAGCATCAATCCGGCGAGTTTGCGGATGCGATAAAACATATAAATCATCATCAGCGTAACAACGTCTAAAATTACCAAAACCGTAAATCCGGCTAAAAATTGCGCATTATAAAAGAACACAAAGCACCATAAAACCTGCAAAAACATATTGAGTATAAAAATAGTTGCTGCCGGTCTGACAAGTTGCTTTTTTTCGCTATTTAAAACCAAATCAAAGGCCAACACCAACAAAATATATAGCACACCCCAGACAACCGAAAAATAAATATTCGGCGGCGTAAATTCCGAAACTTTGATTTGCGGGTAAAATCCGTTCATAGCCGCACCGTTAAAATAAGAACAAAACGCAGCTGTTATCAACACAACAAATAAACTGTATAAAAAATTATAAAAAGGTTTTTCAAACATATTACTATCCTCCTGCCCTATGAAATAATTTATGTTATAAAATTTTCAAGATTTTTGTTATTTGCCGAAAATAATGGTTGATTTTTGTCAAAAATAGTGTATGATATGAAAAAATAAGCATTGCTGCAGATATATACGGGGGATTTTCCATGAGTAAATTTAAGACAGTAAGAAATAGGCCGTCATACTACAATGATGGTATGGGTTCAGTTAATATATACGATGAAGAAAATGAATCCAATAATGTCAAAATCCATCAGGATAACTGCGTTATCAATGAAGCGCAAATCATCAAATTGTATGAGTTTATACGGCAAAATCCGCAAATAGAATCCATTAGCGTATACAATAAAAAATATGGTAGTTATGAAAAAGCTGATGAGGATATTATTGCGGCTTTCCGCGATAAGGACGGTAAGGAGTTCTCAATGCTGTTGTCGGAAATTCCCGATGCCGAGAATCCCGAATTGGCTGCAGCACTCGCTGATGAGCCTGAAAGATTAAAACGTGAGGAAGCCAAGAGGAAAAAAGATTTTGAAAGAGCTTTGCAGGAAAAAAATAATCCTTATATTAAACATAGTGACAGATATATTCAAAAGCATCCCGTTCATAAGAAGGAGCGCAAAGCTGAAACCAGAGTGCGCTTTTTGGGTGGTAATAACCCGTACCGAATCGGTGCCAGTGCTATTATGGTTGAGCATAGCGAACCAAACAATCTGGTATCGCGGATTTTGATTGATGACGGTTCAATGTTTCCGCCGGATTGGATAAATTATGATGCGGCGATTCCCGATATGCGCCAGTATTTTGAAAATCCGTACGGCCAAGCCGATAAGCCGATTGATGCTATATTTGTTACCCATTGTCACGAAGACCATATCGGTGCGTTGACGTTTTTGGCGGCGGCAAAATTTAAGCTTCCGACCATTTATACCAGCGAATATACCGCGCGGCTTATTCGTGACCAGATGAAGAATAACAGTGTGCCGGAAGAATTTATACCGAAAATAGAAATAATCAGACAGGGTGAGAGTGTGGAAATCGGCGACAATATGCGGGTTTCACCGATGAATGTTTCGCATTCTACCGCCGGCCCGTTGGCTTTTCATGTTGCAACCAAAAGCAGCGAAGGAGAATATAAAGAAGTTGATATATTGGGTGCGATGATGTCCGGCGATTATCACTTGGATAAAGTGCCGTTCGGTGCCGGATACAATGAAGAAGACCATAAAGAATTTATGAAAGATAAGTTTGTAAATGCAATTATGCAGGATTCCACTTCTTCTGCCACCGAAATGCTTGATGAACAAGGCGAAAGACAAATTCCTGATTTTGATAAGGCATACGAAAATACATTGCGCGAGGTGCAAAAACATTCAGAAAAACAGATTTTTTCGCCGGTTATTGCTCGCAGTGTGGAAAATTTGGCTATTGACATAAAAGCGGCGACAGAAACCGGACGCACTATTTTAATCGGCAGCCGCGGTTTGCGTCAGGCGGTGAAAGATTTGCTCGAAGTTACCCGCAATAAAGATAAATGGATAAAAGACCGTGTGGCGCAGATTAAACAGGAAATACTTAATTACCATAATGAAATCGATGCCGAAAACGGCAATAAAGTCCGCACGGTTATCTCAAATGAAAAGCTACTGACGGAAGACGTTATGCGGGAAGCCAATGCCATAACGGATTTGATGCGCACATCGTCGGGAGAGCTTATTGATTTGGAAAAAGTTATTTTCAATGCCAATGATTTGGAACATACCGATATTGAAAAATATTTGAGCAAATATCCGCACGAGCAACGTTATATGATTATAAGCGGAGCATTTGCCGAAGATAAAAACGGACGCAAATCGACATTGGTGATGATTAGCGAGCAGGAAAAAGTAACTAAAGGTAAAGACGGAAAGGTTAAAGGCAAGGGAATGACCGGACACCCGTTATTTACGGCTGATGAGAAAACACTATTCTTTTTGCGGCAACGTCCGATTGAATCGATTAACGGTCCGCAGCATCGTGCAGTAGTCGCCAGATTGCAGAGTTTGGGCTCTACCGTGATTGTTAACGGCGATTCGGTTGATGAAAAGTATCAGCGCACCGGACACGCTACAATACAAGAAACACAGAAATATCACGAAACAACAGTAAAATATTGTAAAAATCATCAGGAAATAGAAGACGGAACTATGCCGCTTTATAATGTTGCAGTGCATGGAGATCCTGAGCAATTAGCAGCAACAGCCAAGGCTTTACGCAAATATAAAGGCAAACCGATGCTATGCTTTAATTCCGATGTGTTGGTATTTACACCGAACGGGATGTATAAAGAAAAAGGACTTCCGTTTGAACAGCAAAAATGGATTTGTGTGCAAGCAACAAGCATCATCGGTTCCGGTAGCAATAATCTGTTTGTTTTTGATTTATGTGACCATAATTTGATGAAACAAGACCATTTGTTTACGGTTATAAATGTTCAATCTAAACGCGGAGAACGTATAAATGCTGATTTTGTGGCTTCGCGAATGATTGAAAAAGCCGAGAAAATGATTGAAGAAGAAGGCGGTTCCATGTCTAACACTTATATCAGATATGAAAAACAATCAAAAGATAAAAAATCCAAAACAAAAACCGAAGAAATGAGTTATGAAGAATATAAAGAAATGAAAGCTAATGAACCAAAAGGTAAATTTAATCGCCGCAAAAAATTTATCAAACGTGGCGGATATGATGGTTATTAAAAACGCGTTTATTATTTTATTTAACACTTGTATTTTTTGCACAAATGTTTTATTTGCATAAAATATAAGGAGATAATAGATGTACACCAATAAACACGGTATCAAAATTTATGACAATCCCGAAGATTTTGAAGGTATGCGTAAGGCAGGCAAAGTTGCTGCCGAATGTTTGGATTATATCGCCGATTATGTTGATGTAGGTATAACAACCGGAGAACTCGATGATTTATGCCTTAAATTTATGGAATCAAAAGGTGCTGTTTCTGCCTGTTTAGGGTATCACGGCTATCCTAAAGCAACGTGCATTTCCATCAATCAAGTGATTTGCCACGGCATTCCGGATTATGAGCGCAAACTTGCTGATGGAGATATTGTCAATATCGATGTTACGGCGATTGTTGACGGATATTATGGCGATACCAGCCGAATGTATTATGCCGGTAAACCGAAAATAAAAGGCAAGCGTTTATGTGAAGTAACTTATGAATGTCTTATGCGCGGAATAGATGTGGTCAAACCGGGCGCACATTTTGGTGATATCGGTGCTGTAATTGAGGAGTACGCTCATAAGTACGGATATTCTGTGGTGGATATGTTTTGCGGCCACGGATTAGGTAAAGTTTTTCACGATGAACCTAATGTTATGCATTGCGGCGTTAAAGGCACCGGCCCGATTATGGAAGAGGGAATGTTTTTTACCATTGAGCCAATGATAAATATGGGCAAAAAAGAAGGCGTTATACTATCTAATGGTTGGACCGCCGTAACCAGTGACCACCAATGGTCAGCTCAATTTGAGCATTCTATGGGGGTTACCAAAGACGGAGTTGAAGTGTTTACATATTCTCCGAAAGGATTAGATAAACCACCTTATAAATAACCTTTGATGAGGTACATAGATGACTATGCCGGATAAAAAAGAAGAAAAACCAGACTATTATGGGCACAGAGCGCGTTTGCGTGAACGTTTTATGGTCGACGAAGGTGCCAGTATGCCGGATTATGAGTTATTGGAACTTCTTTTAATGATGGCTATTCCACGTCGCGATGTTAAATCTCTTGCTAAAAAGTTGTTGTCTAAATTTGAAAACTTGCAAACAATTTTGCATATGCCGGCGCATAAACTGATGGCAACTGCCGATTTGTCACCAAATGCCATAGTATTGCTGCGTCTGTTTCATACCTGTATGCTCCGCGCAAGCTACAACGAATTTGCCCTTTCTGACCAACCGGTAGTTTTTAACTGGAAAGAATTTCAAGATTATTGTTGGAACAAATTGGCATATAAACAAATTGAAGAAATATGGGTTTATTTTTTTGATGAAAGTCTCCATCTTAAAGCAGAAAAAATAGTTGCAACCGGCACTATCAACCGTGCAATAATGCCGCTTAATGAAATTTTGCGCCAAATGGTTGAGTTTAATGCCTCAAAATTTATTCTTGTACATAATCATCCGTCCGGAACGCCTAAACCATCAGATTTTGATAAAGCAGTAACTCAACATATAGAAGAAGCATGCCGCATAACACTAACAGAATTTTATGACCATCTGATTGTTGCTCAGCAAGGCATATACAGCTTTAGAGCGCACGGCTTGATAACTCCGCTTGAACATAGCGAAGATGCAACCGGAGAATATGACCGCGAAATAAAAAAGAAAAAAGAGGAAGAAGAAAATAAAAAACAAAAGGCAAAAAAATAATGAGTTGTAAAATAAAAAAAATAAGTTACAATAAGTAAAAATTACATCAAAAGGGCAATCCTATGACAGACTACGGTAACAAACACGGCAAAATACGCAGCGCCGAAGATTCGGCCGAAGATGTTTTGAAAAAAAACTCTTCGTGGCAAGCTGTTGCTAAACCTGTTACCGAAAACAAAGTTAAATCACCGGATTTATTCTTTACCGGAAAAAATTTACAAGGCGGTAATTTTAGTGCTGAAAATCTGCAAAATGCCGATTTTTCCGGTAGCAATATGCAAGAAATTAACTTAAGCGGCGCTAATTTACGTGGGGTAGATTTTACCGGCGCGGATTTAAGCGGTGCGGATTTAAGCGGTGCGGATTTAAGCGGCGCAAACTTTACCGGCGCAAAACTTATCGGAGCTAATTTCAGCGGTGCAAAAATGCACGGCGTAACCCTTACTGACGCAGATTTACAAGATGCCTTATTGGCAGATGCAGATTTGGATTCGCTTTCGCAAGAAGAATTGCAAGATTTAATAGAATTTTTAGCAATGTACTATCCACATAAACTTAATTTAAGCCGTCTTAATTTGGCAATGCTTGATTTAAAACGCATTGATTTAAGCAGAGTCAATTTACGCGGTGCAGATTTCACCGGTTGCAATTTTTTCGGTGTAAACATTTTTGAGTTGGATTTAAGCGAATGCATTGTCTCACCGGCACAAATTGAGCAAGCTCTCGGACATCAACCGACTCCGGACGAGTTGCGCAAACTTTTGGCTCCTAAACGAGGCAAAGCCAAAAGACGAGGCGGATTCGATTTAGAAGAAATAATTCGCGGTGGCCGTAGTCGCTTAGATGTAGATGTCAGCAATATCAGCAGTGATACAAAAAATTTGCTTGAAGCCGGAAAAAAATTTTTCAAAAACACATTACAAAAAGAAAATAAACAGGAAACCAAAGAAAATAACAATGATGAACTGCGAAAATCTATCGAACAATATAAACAAGAAGTTTTAGAACAGCGCAAAGAACAACAGCTTCAACAAGAAAAAACCTCTGAGCAAATCAAAGAACAAATACAAGAAACAAGAGCGCTCATAAATGCGCACAAACAAAAAGCAAACGAGAGATAATAATGCAAGATACGCTTTTTTCTGCTGAAGTTAAACGTCCGCTTGCTGACAGATTACGCCCGCAAAAATTAGAAGAAGTTGTCGGACAAACACATTTAACCGGTGCGGATGCTCCCATAGGACGTATGCTTAAATCCGGAAAAATAACCTCTTTTATTTTATGGGGACCTCCCGGTTGCGGCAAAACCACGATTGCTCGTCTGATTGCCGAATATACCAATCTTTATTTTGAGCAAATATCGGCGGTATTTTCCGGTGTGGCAGATTTGAAAAAAGTCTTTCAATATGCCAAAGAACGCCGCCGCACACAAGGTAGAGGCACTCTTTTATTTGTAGATGAAATTCATCGTTTTAATAAATCGCAACAAGATGGATTTTTGCCTTATGTTGAAGATGGGACGGTAGTTTTGGTTGGTGCCACAACAGAAAATCCATCATTTGAACTTAATTCAGCATTGCTTTCTCGTTGTCAGGTATTTGTGCTTAACCGCCTTACACCGGAAGATTTTGAAATATTGTTGCAACGGGCTGAGGCCGAAGAAGGAGAAACCCTGCCAATAGATACAGAAGCACGCGATTTTATCAAAAACATTGCCGACGGCGATGGACGATATATTTTGAATATTGCTGAAAATATCTGGTCTTATGCACAAAAAGGAGAAATTTTCACCAAAGACCAGATAATCAACATTATTCGTTCACGTGCACCGATTTATGATAAGGGCAATGATGGACATTATAATCTGATTTCGGCAGTACATAAATCTTTGCGTGGTTCAGATGTTGATGCGGCGCTGTATTGGGTGGCAAGAATGCTGGTAGCCGGAGAAGACCCACGTTATTTATTACGCCGCCTGTTACGTTTTTCCATAGAAGATGTATCGCTTGCTGACCCTAATGCCGTAACTCAAGCTATTGCTTGTTGTGATACTTATGAGCGCCTCGGTTCGCCGGAAGGAGATTTGGCAATTATGCAACTGACGGCCTACTTGGCAACCGCACCAAAATCTGCCGGCGTTTATAAGGCCATGCATAAAGCGATAGAATCTGCCAAACAAACCGGCTCTTTAATGCCACCGAAGCATATTTTAAACGCGCCGACTAAGCTGATGAAAAATCTCGGATATAGTGACGGATATATTTATGACCAAGATTTAGAAGACGGATTTTCAGGGCAAAACTATTTTCCTGATAATATGTCCCGCCGCAAATTTTACTATCCTGTTGACCGCGGATTCGAGCGTGAAATCAAAAAGCGTATTGAATATTTCGATAAATTACGCACCGAAAAACAAAAGCAAACAAAAAAATAACACCGACATAAGCCAGTGTTATTTTTTTTGCTTTCTTACTTTGTTATAAATAGCCTTAATCAATAAAAACAAGAAAGCATCACAAAAGCTGTAAGACTAAATATTATTTAATAGCCTTTTTAACTTCTTCGGTAATATCATCACCGCCATAAATAGTTACACCTTTTGCCAATACCATTTTGTATCCCATTTTCTTGGCAATTTCAGTAATGGTAGAAGTGATGTTAGCATCAACAGCCTGCAATTTTTGTGCATATTGTTGAGCCAATTCTTCTCTCTTTTGAGCAAAAGCAGCGTTATATTGTTGCAACAAAGCTTCTTTCTTTTTGCTATCACTTTGTGCATTAACTTCGTTTTGCGCATTTTGCAACCACTGACCAAGCTCTTGTCCTTTAGCATTTTGTTCTGCTTGTAAAGCCTGTACTTGTGCCGAATTACCGACAATTGCCGGCAAATCAACAACTGCAATTTTAGAACCGCAACATTTTGTGCAACAAGCAATACCCAATCCTAAAGCAACCAAAGCCAAAACGGCAACAACAACCAATGTTTTCTTCATTTTAAAATTCCTTTCTTTGTTTATGTTTTACGGACATCTCCGCACAATATTTTCAGATAATAATTCTTATCCTGCGCACACACTCCGACACAATACAAAAACATTACCCTTTAATATTTACTTAATATATAGAAATATTTTTTTTATTTGTAAACAGTTATTTTAATTATGATTGAAAAATCGTTTTATTTAGGGTGCAAAAAAAAATAAAAGCCCGGTCAAAAATTCTGACTGAGCCTTTATTTGCATAAAGAACAAAAGCTTATTTTACGGCTTTTTTCAAAACAGCACCTGCTTTAAAGCGCGGAGCTTTAGAAGCCGGAATTTTGATTTCTTTACCTGTTGCCGGATTGTGGCCTTTGCGAGCTGCACGCTTAGCAACTTCAAAAGTACCGAAACCGGTAATTTGAATAGAATCACCTTTTTTCAAAGCTTTGGTAATAACTTCAATTGCGGCATTGATAACTTGTGCTGCGGCAACTTTAGATGCTTCTGCTTCTTTAGCAACGGCATCAACGAATTCAGTTTTATTCATTTTAACTTCCTTTCTTCAACGTTAAAGCCGAGGTCAACCTAACCTCAAGCATTAGTTTGAAACAGAAAAAAATAAAATGTCAAAAAAAATATTTGCTTTTCGCACAGATATCCACAACTTGTTGTAAAAAGAAGAAAACGCCAAAATAGCCGGCGATAAATTTGACCTAATATCAGCCACGGGTTGACAAATAACTCAACAAAATTGTTTTTTCAAGTTGACATAATGCATTTTTTGCTATATATCTTATACCACTTGCTTATATTTAATAGTATTTTTATGTTGTCAGAAAAAGAGATTCGAAACATATATTCACTCAAAAAAATTCAAAAAAATGAAGAAGAACAACATCATTTTCTTTTTGCTCGGCACAATTGCGGGCATTATGGGGTTTTTTACCGCTCGTAAGGTACAGAATTATAAAGTTCTGAACTTGCCGGAAAACTGGTTTGAATGTGATGATATGCAGCATTGGGGCTGAATATCTCAGACACAAAAAAGACGATACCCTCTTGTTTGAGGTTATCGTCTTTTTTATAAATACAACTACGTCAAATCGGCACCAAAAACAGCACACAGCGACGTTTTCCGACAGAATCGGTTGTTTTTTCATAGCGCGTCCAAAATTGCTGCAATATTTCCCCCAGCAACATACAATCTCCGCGTCCGATTCGCAACAGACTGTTATTGATGATTTCAAGATTTTTCTCAATCTGTTGCATTTGTTTTTTAGTCGGTAGCTTCATTTTCAGTTGTTGTCCGTAAAGCAGTGCTTCTTGTTTTGAAACCGGCGTTTTCAGAATTGAATCGATATCCAAATAATGGCTTTCATCAACCAAAACACCCTTAGCTCTAACCTTTGTTTGTTCAGAAGAACATTGATTGTTGCGTAACATAAAATCACCGATTCGTATACGTGCAAATTTGTTTTGTTTTGCCATGTCTTTAATAATTATAATCTTTAAAATAGCTAACTAATATCAATATATGTCGCATTGATACAGTGCTTTATTCTTCTTGTCAAGCAGATTTATTTACGCCCCCGATTGACAATACCGCTTTTTACTAGTATTATCAGCCAAAATTTGGAATTCGAGAAAGGTAAGATAATGAATTTTCAGGAGTTAAAACGTAAATTACAAGATTTCTGGTCGGCGCGTGGCTGCACCATCGGCGAGCCGTATGATGTTGAAAAAGGTGCCGGCACCATGAACCCGCTCACATTTTTCGGTGCACTCGGTGAAAAGTCCGTAGCTCGTGCTTATGTAGAACCTTCACGACGACCGGCAGACGGTAGGTATGGCGATAATCCGAACCGCTTATATCAACATCACCAATTTCAGGTAATTATCAAACCATCGCCAATTGATATTGTCGACACATATATTGAAAGTCTTGAATATATCGGCTTTAATAAAGATGAACACGATATTCGCTTTGTGGAAGACAACTGGGAATCACCGACACTCGGTGCGTTTGGTAAAGGTTGGGAAGTATGGCTTGACGGTATGGAAATCACACAGTTTACATTTTTTCAGGAAATCGGTGGAATGACCTGTAAACCGGTAACGGCGGAAATTACTTACGGTTTGGAACGTATCGCTATGTATTTGCAAAATGTCGAAAATGTTTACGATTTACAATACAGTGATAGTGAAAAATACGGAGAAATCTATCACCGCCGCGAATATGACCATTCAAAATATTGCTTTGAATTATGCAATGAAAAACAATTATTGCAAGATTTTGACAACTATGAAAGTGAATCCAAACGTTTGGTGTCACTCGGCAATATTTTTACGGCATATGACTTTGCGCTCAAATGCTCCCATACTTTTAATGTATTAGATGCCCGCGGCGCAATCAGCGTTACCGAACGCGCACACTATATCGCTCGTATCCGCGCGCTGATGCGGGAAGTTGCAAAATTGTACTTATCTCAAGAATGCTAAAGGAGTTTGAAAAATGTCTGCAAATAAATTTCTGCTTGAAATCGGTATCGAAGAAATTCCGGCACAATATGTGCAAAAAATGGCGCAGAGCCTTGAGGTAAATATACAAAAGGCATTGGTGGAAAACAACATAGAACACCAAAATGCTTATGTTTATTATACACCGCGCCGTCTGGTATTGCTTGTTGAACAAATGAGCGATGTCATTGCCGGAACCGTGCAAGAAGTAAAAGGTCCGGCAAAAAAGAGTGCATTTGATGAACAAAATAACCCTACTCGCGCCTTACAGGGATTTTTAGCCGGTCGTAAACTGACTCTTGAGGATACATTTATTAAAAATATTAACGGTGTTGAATATATTTTTGCCAATCAAAAAACAGAAGCTAAAAATACGGCCGATGTTATGGCAACTCTTTTGCCTAATCTGATTATGTCGATTTATCAGCCAAACCCGATGCGTTGGAACACTTTCAGCGGCAAATTTATTCGTCCGATTCGCTGGATTCTGTGTCTTTTAGGGGCAACACCGGTCAATTTTGAGCTGGAATTTGTAAAATCCGGCAACACTACGCGCGGTCATCGCACCTTGGCCAATCACGAAATTGCCGTATCTTCCGTTGATGACTACTTAGCAAAATTGCCGCAAGCCTTTGTTCTCTTAAATCAAAACGAGCGCAAACAGATTATTTTAGAGCAAATTAAACGGCTTGAAAAGCAATATGGCATTACCGTACCGATTGACACCGATTTACTCGATGAAATCGTTAATTTGGTAGAATATCCAACAGCGGCTGTCGGTAGCTATGATTCTGCATTTTTGGCATTGCCGGAACCTATTATTATTACGCCGATGAAAGACCATCAGCGCTATTTTCCGGCATATCAAAACGGTAAACTTACCGATAAGTTTGTATTTGTGCGCAACGGCAATGATTATTACATCGAAAATGTTATTAAAGGCAATCAACGCGTGTTGAGTGCTCGTCTTAAGGACGGTGAATTTTTCTATCAGGAAGATTTAAAAACCTCGCTTGCCGATAAAGCCAAAAAATTGCCGGATGTTGTTTTTCAGACCAAACTCGGCAGCTATACCGAAAAAATGGCGCGTGTGCAAGAAATATCCTACCGCCTGAACTTGGCATTAAACTTGAATTTATCTGATAAAATCGACACAACCATACCTTTGTTAAAGGCGGATTTGGTGTCGGCGGTTGTCGGCGAATTTTCGGAAATTCAAGGCGTAATGGGAGCAATTTATGCGCGTCATGACGGATATGCCGAAGATGTGTGTCAGGCTATTGAAGAGCAATATCTGCCGCGTTTTTCCGGTGATAAATTGCCGCAATCGAATCTAGGAGCAGTTGTTGCCATTGCCGATAAACTGGATTCGATTATGGGCCTGTGCGCCGTCAACCTAAAACCGACCGGCTCACAAGACCCATTTGCGCTGCGACGTCAGGCAATTGGCATTTTAGCAACAATAAAAGCTCATAATTTTGACCTTAATTTGAGCACATTCATTAAATCTTTGGCACCGCTGTATGCTAAATTTTATGAGGCCGAAAATATGTCGGAAAGCGATTTTACCGAGTATGTTTGCAACTTTTTTGCACAGCGTTTATCCATTATGCTTAATGAGGATATGGGGTTTGCCATCAGCGAAGTGATTAGCAAAATCGACCTTTCAGCATTAAATATGACCGAAATTGTAAAGAAAGCCGAGGCAATTTCTAAACTGAACGGAACCTCTCATTTTGAAGAAATGATACAGGTAATGCAGCGGATAGATAAGATGATTGCCGGTAAATCTGCAGCGGAAAATATTGTTGCCGATTTGGTGAAGAACGCTGATGAAAAGATTATGATGAGTGCATTTTATGGTTGTCAGGAGTATGCACAAATAGCGCTTAACAATGCAGATTATGAGGTATTTGTTGAAAATATATATCCGTGCTTGGAATCAATTAACGCCTTCTTTGACCATAACCTTGTAATGTCGGAAGATTTAGATGAGCGTGCCAATCGTATGGCTGAATTGAAACTGATTTCCGATTTTATGCATAAATTTGTGCTGTAAAATTATCGTTTCTGCCAACCTTTGGCGGCACGGTTGATACAATCGGAATAAAATGCTTGAATTGTCTGCGGATATGCAATTTGTCCGCAGACAATTTTTTTGCTTGCCGCAACAACTTCCGGTATTTCCCACGCTTTATTTTCAAGTTTGTAATGAGCCAAATCGGCAAACAATCGCGCTTCCATAAAATCTCCGAAAGCGGACTGTCGCACGGTCGGCGTAAAGGCAAATTTTTGTCGCAATTGCCTAAATGCCGTCTGATGCTCCGGCAAAATATAACCTTTGCCGTGCAACAAATCTTCAAAACTCCGGCGAACAAGCGGATTTTTCCATCCTCCGCCGAAAAGAACGAAATGCGTAGGAATATCAATATATTTCGGCACCAAAGTCAGCGCTTGCACAGCAATATATGCGGCAAAATACTCAAATGTATGCACCGCATCGGCAAACGGAATCTTTTGTCCTGATATATAATAAAAAATATCATCTTTATGATAGTACGCCGGGTCGCCGGATTTCGGTAACGGTGTTTCATAATATCTGCGCCCGAAGTCATATAATACCTGAAGCAAATCTGTGCTCAACTTACCGGTTTTACCGAACATTGCGTCTTTATCAAATGGTTCGGCAGTGTGCAAGCGGATATAACCATCAATGTATTCATTAAATGGACCGGCATCGGCGCCAATTTGAGCCACCCCGTCTTTGATTAGCGCAAAGTTTGAGGTATTTCCGCCGTTGAAGTAGCAACCATCTCCTTCGCTCAAAGCAATATGCGCATTATGCGGTGACACCAACGGCGCTCCGTCAAATTTCGCCATAATAAAATCGGAGCGAAAATCATAAACTACCGGAATCTTCGTCAAATCTGCCAACATTTGTCCCGACCCGATTTGCAAAGTATAAGATTCAGAGCTGTCAATGCGTGCTTTGCTCGGCGGATTGTGGTCAAGCGTCTTACCGTGAAAGCCAATCGCGTCAATCGTGTGCTTATCAATTCCGTTTCTAAGGCACATTTCATCAATACATTCGGCAATTTGCCGCACATATTCATTATGTATCGGTAAAAATTCCGCTAATTTCTCTATTTCCGCAGGAGTTTTATTATATACTTTAGTGCGCAGTGTTTCAATCTTATGCTGCATTTCTTTGCTGTAAGGTTTGGAAAAAGTGCAAATATCGCACATTTTATCGCCGTCAAATTCCGTCAGAACCAAATCAATTGCATCCATTGAATTGCCTGTCATATTACCGATAATTCTGTATTTTGCCATTTTTCCTCCGTTTTAATTACTATACATCAGATAAAGTAAAAAAAATATCACCACGTTGATAATTTTATAAATTTGATTGAAACCGCCGGATTTTACGCTATGATGGTGAAAAATAAAATGAGAAAGGAACTTAATATGTCTAAAACCGTTCTGTTAATGGTCGCAATGATGTTGCTGTTTATGTATGTAGGAAATGCCGTTGGCGGCGAACAAGGTATGCAAGCCGCATTTTTAGCCGCTGCCGGTATGAACTTTTTTAGCTATTTTTTCAGCGACAAATTGGTCTTAAAGCAATATAACGCAACGGAAGCCACACCGCAAAGTGCACCGCAGCTTTACCAAATTGTACAGCGACTTGCAAACAAAGCCGGCTTGCCGATGCCAAAAGTTTATATTATACCGGAACAAGTTCCGAATGCTTTTGCTACCGGACGTAATCCAAGTCATGCCGCTGTTGCCGCCACACAAGGTTTGCTGAGTATGATGTCATCGGAAGAAGTCGAAGGGGTTTTAGCACATGAAATGAGTCACGTCAAACACCATGATATCTTAATCGGTACAGTTGCCGCCGTTTTTGCCGGTGCAATTGCTATGCTGGCCAATATGACGCGCGGATCTGTATCTCAACAAAATAGCGGACGCAGTAATAACGGTATTTTAGCTGCAATTTTGTTACCGATTGCCGCTACAATTATCCGAATGACAATTTCACGTACAAGAGAATATAAAGCCGATGAAGGAGCCGCCTATTTAACCGGACATCCGGAATGGCTGATGAGCGCCCTTTCCAAGCTTGATGGCTATTCGCAACAATATCAAATGCAACGCGCAACATCGCAAACGGCACATATGTTTATTATGAATCCGTTCAATGGCATTAAAGGCTTATCACAATTGTTTGCCACCCACCCTAGCACAGAGGACCGTTTAAAAGCCTTAGCGCAAATTAAGCAAAAATTACAATAATAGCAGTTTTTTAAATATTTTAAAGCGCCGCAAATTTTAAGAATCGAGCGTTAAACTGCGGCTAATGTGCTTAGTACGAAGTATGTTTTTGACGACATGTACAATTAAAGGTACACGAGGACGGCAGTGCACGTTAAACTGCGGATAATGTGCTTAGTACGAGGTATGTTTTTGACGACGTGTACAAATTAAAAGGTACAAGAGGACGGCAGTGCACATTGAACTGCGGCTAATGTGCTTAGTACGAAGTATGTTTTTGACGACGTGTACAATTAAAAGGTACACGAGGACGGCAGTGCACATTGAACTGCGGCTAATGAGCTTAGTACGAAGTATGTTTTTGAC
>DEST01000004.1 GCA_002361365.1 Alphaproteobacteria bacterium UBA3307 | reverse complement strand
ACATCGCCGGCATCAATCATATCGGCCACAGTGTAGGTATCATCAAAACCGCCTTTGACTACATCAGAACTCAGCAACAAATCTCCGCTTAAAGCGTTTGTTACTTCAAAGCGGGAACTTTCGGAAGCCAGCACATTGCCGCCAAAGCTGTTTAAATCCAGCGACATTGCTGACATTGTTCCCATTTGCTGTAACGTTGCGCCATTTTCCAACACAATTGCATTGTTTGTACTGCTACAAGCTGAACCAGTGCAAGAATTGCCATTTATACTGATTGTACCGGTGTTGGTAACAGTTATATTTTGACCTTTTGCATAAATTCCTATTGCGGAATCAACACTGTTTGTAATAGTAATTGTGCCGCTATTCAAGACCGTAACTTTTTCGGCCTCTTCCGCCGATACCTCTATACCTTTAGCTGAAGTTGAAATATTATCCAAAATAATATTTCCTGTATTTTCAATATTGGCATATTTTATCTTTACTGCATTATTTCCACTGCCATCATCTACAAGAATTCCGCCGGCATTATAAGAATTTTTTATAGAAATAGTTCCGCTATTGATTATTTCAATCGGCAACTCTGCCGTTCCGGAACTATCACTATCTCCATATATATAACGAATTAAACCATAATTTTTTACAGTGTTATCTTTATCTTTATTTTGTTTATCTATGGTTATCTCACCCTTATTATTTATAATATGCCCCCAGATTCCATAAGATGTGTTATCAGAACCTAAAATTTCTATTTTAGCATCAGTATTGTTGATTACTTGAGTGTCTGAACCTAAATGACATACTCGATTTCGTCCGTCATTAGAACATCCCATACCTATATTATCCACCATACTATTATCACTCAAAGTGATAGTACCATTATTAATTTGTTTGTAGTCAGAATACATTCCATACGCATAAGTCCAACCAGATGATTGAGCGGTCAAATTTTTAAGAACTATTGTTCCGTTATTAGTAATTTCATAACCATTCATACCAAAAGAATAACTTTCTTCTCCGCTAATTTCGATATATCCGGAAGTTTCATTAATCAGGGATGTATTGATACTATTTAAATCACCCTGCATTCCAAAACTATATGACTCATTATTAGCTATAATAATTCTTCCAAAATTTCGTCCTTTAGTTCCGGCTGAATATACTCCTGTTGCATCGTGGGATCCCTTAGTACCGGTTAAAGTGATATTGCCATAATTTATGGCTTCTGCACCGGTTGATTTAACGCCTATCACATCCCCTCTATTATCTGAAATTATAACACTTGCTGTTGAATTGGTTGCAGAACCATTTATAGCATTGCCTGTACTGGAAATAGCTTCCACATCTACACCATTTTCAGATATAGTAATTTGTCCCAAATTCTGAGCAACTGCATTTTCTTTTGTTGCATATATGCCTCTTACCACATCTGCCGAAGAACCGGTTGTGCCAGTGATTGAAATAGAACCTGAAGCATCATTAATTAATACATCATAATCGCCAGACATTCCGTTCACCGAACCGGTTTCATTAGCGTGTTGAATTTCTGTTTCATTAACAGTTCTGGTGCCGCTCTTTTCATCCGAACGCGTTCTAGAATTCCCAGAACATCCATAATTGCCATCAGGGGAATTTCCATTGTTACACAAAATACAGCCATAAGTGCTGCTGGCACAATATTTAATTGCACCAGTTTTACAAGCACTCTCGGCGTCACTCTTTGAAGAGTAAGCACATTTGTCACCAGAAACATCTCCTGATTGCTGACACTTGCCTTGTGTGGTTACGGTACCGGAACTACATTTGTCACATCTGACGCCTCGACGAGAACACATAGTAGCATAGCCTACCGAACAACCATCACTATAAGCATCCGCCACCGTTTCATAATAGCATACAGAAGTATTATATGCATCTGATGTATATGCCGATGTCAAATAGCAATATCCGTCATCATTTGGAATTTCATAATATCTTGATGTATCACAGCGCAAGCAACCAACATTACCATTGGGACAGGTATAAACACTATCACTGCCGGCACAATCTGATGCATTAGTAATACTATTGCAAGACAACACAGCGACACTATCTGTAGTAGTTATATCTCCAGAACCATCGCACCCATAATTACTACTGAGGATACCAGATGCACAAGCCCGACAACCATAAGTTCCGCCTGCACAAGCCTTTATATCACGGTCGCTCTTGCATACGCCTTGTGCCTGAGATATTGAGTTATACGGACAATAGCTTGTGTTGCCGGAAGAAATACACTTGCCCTTTCCTCGAGCTAAATCAGAAGAAGATGGACTGTCCGCAGAATAACCATTTGCACAAGAAATGCATTTGAAACCCCCACCTTGACATTTTGACACCTGTAGGCAATTATCCTTAAAAGCATCTGCTGCGCTTTCATAATAACATACTTCATGGTCTGAAACCGTTTCATTAGTACTATAACACCAGCCTACACTATTAGGTATAGTTCCGTTATCACATTTGATACAACCATAAAAAGTACCCTGATTTGTTGTACAAGAATAATAGCTACTGCAAATATTTGTAAGTACACTTACACTATTATACGGAGCACATTGATAATTTACAGTAGAACTGCTTCCACCTCCATCCCCACCGCCGCTGCCTTTTGGTTTGCACCAATGGTTATGGTCAGGAATTTCTTCGTATTTTTCTGTATTGCATCTGGTACAACCATAAGTACCGTCTGAACATTGATACAAAGAAGATGCATCAGCACAATGTTCTAAGGCTCGCGCGGTACTTTCACTGCCATAAGGACACTCATCTTCCGTTGTATCTCCACCAGAACCGCCGCCTTCACCGCCACCGGATTTTTCTGCGCAAACGCCATTGCTGTTAGGCACATATCCTTCTTGACAAGCCGAACACATATAATATGTTTCATTACCGGACTGACACGGAATAGTTCCCAATACCTCACAATATCCCTTGTTGCTTTGAGTGTAAACAAATCCGTTGGCAGCACACTCGGTAACGGCTGAATTTTTTTCACAAATATTCTGTGCATTAAAACTATATCCGTCGGCACATTGTAAACACTTATAAAATGTGGTGTTTCCGGCCACACAAGATGTTCCGCGTTTTTTACATTCCGTATCAGTTTCTTTATAATAGTAGCCATCTTCCATACATTCTGCATCAGATACTGTTACGCATTTGCCGTTGACAGCTTTTAATCCGTCTTTACATTTTGAACATTTATAATACTTGGCATCACCGGCCTGACACATCATTCCGGCTTCTTCGCAATCTTGTCCGCTACCTATAGTGGTATAAGTATACCCCTTATCCGTACAATCTGTTGCCGGTTTTTCTATACATTTTGCATTTTCAAGCTTATAGCCGTCTTTACAGTTTGTACAGCGATAATATTTGGCATCTCCGGCCATACAGATACTCCCTCCGGAAACACACTCTTTGCCTTCTCCGACTTCAGTATATAAGAAACCATTATCCGTACAATCAGTTGTCGGTTTGGCATCACACCTACCCGTGCTGTTCACGTTATAACCATTATTGCACGTCATACATTTATATTTTTCTTCTTCTCCTGATTTGCAAGGTAAACTGTATTCTTGACAATGTTCTATTGTTTTACCGCTTGCCGGATACCCGTCACACGATGCAGCTTTGCATTTATACAAATTTATATCACCTGATTTGCACGGACTGCTTCTATCCGGCTCATATCCGGTGGAACAATTTGCCACATACCCTTCACCACACTGGTGCGGATTACATTTTATATATGTTGCATCTCCTACCTTGCAAGTATCGGTATTATCAGGATCATATCCATCTGAGCAAGATGCAGAATATCCTTCGCAACGTTGCGGCACACATTCCACATAAGTCGTATTTCCGGACTTACATTTTTGACCGGTAGGCTTGTAACCGTCCGTACATGCAGTTTGGGTGTATGGACAAGTAGCCGGAGTTTCACACGAGCTTCCGCTCCACCCTTCTTTACAGTTTTTGACCTTATATTTATACACATCTCCCGCAAGGCAAGATTCGCAATTTTCCGCATTTTCAGGACACGAACCTTCTATATCATAACCGGCACAACCCGATGCCTCACACTTAACATATGTTATTTCTCCGGATTGACATGATTCGCCCACTTGATGATATCCGTCTTTACATCTTGTTTCCGTATATCCCTCACATGTATGTGCAGTTCCGCAATCATCGCCTTCCCAACCGGTTTTACAACTATAAACTTTATACATTGTGTTTCCGCCGGTTTCACAAATTCCGCAACTTCTGGCATGCGGTGGGCATTTATCATAATCGTACGGAGGATCATCGCAAATTGATGTAGTACATTCTACATAGCGCTCATTTCCATAATAACAATACGCTCCGGTTTCTTCATATCCCTTATCTTTAGCGCAAGAGGTGTTTCTAAACTTACATTCAGGATCCGGAACGTTACAATCAGTGCTTGTCCAACCGCTTTTGCAACCGGATACCTTATATTTGATGGTGTCCCCTGTTTGACAACTTTTGCACTCACCCTCTGCATGAATCGGGCAATTTTCCAATGTATAGCCGGAACAATCATTAAGTGCACATTGCTTAAATACTTGGTCACCTGACTGGCAGGTTGCTCCGGTTTCATGATACCCGTCTACGCACGTTAATGTACTGTACGGACAAGTAACTTTTTGACATAAAACATAGGTTTTATCTCCAGATTGACAGGTTTGGTCTGTAGGCTCATAACCTTTTTCGCAATTTTCAGAATATCCGCGACAATCTCTCGGTTTACATTCGACATAAGTCTTTCCACCGGAAACGCAAGTTTTTCCTGTCGGTTCATAACCGCCGGTACATTCAAGTTTGTCGTATTCACACGCCGTAGGGGTGGCGCAGTCTACACCTTCCCAACCTTCTTTACACTTTTCCACTTTATACAAATGACCGGAATCAGATTTGCAATCACTGCATTCTTCTGCATTCAGCGGACAAGATGGCAAAGTATAACCTTCACACGATATCTTCTTGCACTCTACATAACGTACATCTCCGGAATAACAGTCTTTGCCTGTCGGTTCATAGCCATTGATACACTGCGACTCCGGTACATATTCTTCGGGACAAGTTGCCTTATTTTGACAGCCGGAACCTGTCCAACCTTTTTTACATAAATTACAGCGATATGTTGTTGTATTAACACTTAAACACGGCTCAACTTCATCACAATTTCTTTCCGGCGGCATCGTCAACGGATATTCTGAACAATCCCGCGGAACACACATAAGCAATTCTTTCGTACCGGACATACAATGCTCACCGGAATCCACATACCCTTTATCGCATTTTTCGGAATATCCTTCACAAGGTGCCGGTGTTTCACAATCCGGACCTGTCCAACCATCCATACATTGTGTACATTTTATCTTTACCGGATTCTTTCCGCTCTTACACTGCTCATAGTATAAACATTTACTCGGAACTCCCGACTGAGTGTATTCGCTGCAATCTCTTTCCCGACACTCTACATACGTTTTACTTCCGGATTGACAAGTGTTACCAGTTTCCTCATAGCCTTCTTCAACAGAGCAAGATGTTGTATCATAAGCACATTTTGTTTCTGTTTGGCAAGATGTATCAATATCCCATCCGGCTTCACACTCATCACACTTATACTTCATTTTACGACCGCTTAAACATTTTTCCGACTTTGCACAATGGCCGGAAAGTTCTTCTAAATCGTATCCTTCACATTGTTTTTCTTTACACTCCACATACGTTTTATTTCCTGATTTGCACGTATTACCGGTTTCTTCGTAGCCTTCGGAGCACTGTTCGGTATTATAAAGACATGTTGTTTGTTTATCACACTTTTCACCGCTCCAACCATCGGCACATTTATAGCATTTATATGTAACCAATCCGCCGCTTACGCATGATTCCGGCTCTGCACAATGGACAGGAACTTCGGTTAAGGTATGACCTGAACAATCATTAAATACACATTCGTACAAAATTTTTCCGTCTTTACGGCATGTTTTTCCGGACTTCATATAGCCGATACCACAAACTGAGGAATATCCTATGCATTCTCCGGAGGCTGATTGGTCACTACTACCGCCGCCACCTCCGCCGCCTCCGCCGGCAGCTAAAGCTATTCCTACTCCGCCGGCAACGATTGCCCCGGCAATCAACCAACCGGTTGCACTCATACCTCCGGAACGAACTTCGGTTTTATCATATCCGTTGTACCCACTACCGGAACTTAAGCCATATGTACATTGCGGACGCGGATTTGCTCCATATTGCACCAATGTACGATACGCAGACATATTTCCCTCTGACAGGGCCAAACACGCCGCCGTATTTCCGTATGAATCCGTTGTATCTACCGCTGAGCCAAGTTGCTGTAAAGCTTTATAATCATTATTTTTTGCATAAGCATAAATTCTTTGTGCCGAAACGAACTGCGCCGAAGCGGCAAAACCGCAAGACACAGCAATCAACAACATTAACAAAAATTTATATTTTTTCTTTATCTTGGTCCATAAAACTGACATTGTCAAAGTACTCCGACATATAACAGAAAAAAATTTTTCCATTTAAATTTATCTCATCATACTTCGTTTATGCAATAAAGAGCAATTATTTTTTAGTTTTATTCAACAATAAAATAAGTTTTAAATTCAGTTCTCATTTTTTGTGTTGCCTATCAATTGCTCAACAAATTTAGGAAGCGTAGTGCCGGCAGGTCCGTAGATATGCTCATCAAACATCCGATTATTAGATGTCTGTTCCATATTGAACTCATATGTATCGGCTCCGAACATCTTAGCTATTTGCACAAAACCCGCAGCCGGATAAACCACCCCCGATGTGCCGACGGAAATAAATAAATCACACGTCCGAAGCAAACGGTCTACCTCATCCATACACAACAAACTTTCTCCGAAAAAAACAATATTCGGCTTCAGCATTGCATGCGCTCCGCACTGTTCACAGACATCTTCCGAACTGACTTCTCCCCATGTTTCAAACACATATCCGCAATTTAAACAGCGAATTTGGTTAATTTGCCCGTGAATATGATATACGTTCTTATTGCCGGCTTTTTCGTGCAAAGTGTCAACATTTTGCGTCACCACACTGATATGTGCCGGATATTTTTCTTGCAAAGTTGTAATCGCCTTATGCGCCGCATTCGGCTGCGCTGCAAATAATTCAGGGCGCATTTCGTTGTAGAATTCGTGCACATAATCCGGATTGCGATAAAATGCTTCAATGGTTGCCACATCTTCCACACGGTGTTTGTTCCACAAACCGTCTTCACTGCGAAATGTTGATAATCCGGACTCGGCCGATATGCCTGCTCCGGTCAAGATAACAATATTTTTATATTGACGTGTCATGGCAAATTTCCTCAAACAACTCTCTGTTAGATGTGTGTTTCCATTCGGCATTTTGCATATTAGCCTCATATTCGTGACGATAATCATATAAATTGTTGAGCATAGGCATTAAATTTTCCGCTACTTTATCATCTTCCAAAACTTCGGCAAATCCCTGTTTTTGAAACGACTTTGCATTGAGGGACTGCTCGCCGCGGCTGGAAGTTGACGGCAACGGCACCAGCAGCATCGGCTTTTTTTGACTCAAAAGCTCAAAAATAGCATTAGAGCCTGAACGAGAAACTACCACATCAGCCAAAGCCATCAAATCTTTAAATTCTTTGTCAACAAACTCAAACGGAGCATACCCCTTGCAACGAGCCAGACTTGTTTGTCCTTTACCGCAAATATGAATAATTTGATATTTTTCCAACAGGGCTTCCAGATTTTTAATCACCGCATTATTGATACTCTTGGCACCGAGTGAACCTCCGACAAACATAATCACCGGCTTATCCGGCGTAAAATCGCATAAATCACGGGCTTTTTCAGCATCTCCATTATTCAGTCTGTCTGTCAGCACCGGCCCGACATATCGTACTTTTCTTTTTTCATTCACATACTCGGAGGTTTCAGCAAAAGTAGTAAAAAACGTACTTACAAACGGTAAAGACATTTTATTGGCAAGACCGGGGGTTACGTCAGATTCGTGCATATAAATTTTTTTCCTGCCGTTGAGCCATCCGCCCAAAACCACCGGAAATGAAACAAAACCGCCCTTAGAAAATATTACATCAGGCTTTTCTTTACGGATTATATTCCACGCTTCAATAACTCCGAGCGGAACCTGCATCGCGTCCTTAAAATTTTGCCACGAAAAATAGCGACGCAACTTTCCGGTGGCAATTGCATAATATCTCACTGCAGAAAATTTTTTTATCAGCTCATTTTCAATTCCTGTTTTTGAGCCGATATAAACAACTTCCCAACCAGCTTCCAAAAACAAAGGAATAAGCCCTAAATTAAGTGTAACGTGTCCGCCGGAACCGCCTCCGGTAAAAATTATTTTTTTCATTTTAACCTCCTTTGTTTTGCATTTGTTGTATTTTAAATCGCAATCGTAAATATTCCGTGTAAAAAAGCATAATTATCATAGATTTTTCAGAGTAAATGATTTATATTATCAGTCAGAAACTTTGAAAAATAAAAAGGATAAAAAAATGAATAAAGTACAAAGTGATTTTTTAAATGATATAAAAGAAAAAAAGGTTGCCGTTACTGTATTTTTGATTAACGGTGTAAAATTACAAGGTATTATTACGGCGCAAGACGAGGAAAGCTTACTGTTGCGTCGGGACGGACATACTCAGCTTGTGTATAAACACGCTGTTTCAACCATTATGCCGAGTGTTGCTGTCGATATTGCGGAAGAAGATTGATAGAATTTAATCAAAATGCTCGTATCAAAACCTGTGTCATTTGCCCGATTATATCAGGCAAAGAGCAGAGTTTGTCTGCCGAAAGCCGTTTGCAAGAAGCTATCGGATTAGCTCTGGCCATAAATCTTGATATTGTATATAGTGAAATTGTCAAACTCAAGGAACTCCGACCGGCAACGTACTTCAGTCGCGGCTTTACAGAACGACTGCGGCCTATTATTGAGGAAAAAGCAATTGAACTGATGGTTGTAGATACTCTGCTTACCCCCATTCAACAGCGTAATTTAGAGCGAGAATTTAAACTAAAAGTTATAGACCGCACAGCACTGATTTTGGAAATTTTCGGGGAACGTGCCCAAACTAAAGAAGGTTCTTTGCAAGTAGAATTGGCGCATTTGACCTATCAGCGTTCACGTCTTGTGCGCAGTTGGACTCATCTTGAGCGACAGCGGGGCGGTGCCGGTTTTTTGGGCGGGCCGGGAGAAACCCAGATAGAACTTGACCGCCGCATCATTGATGATAAAATCGTACGCATTAAAAAAGATTTGGAAAAAGTACGTCAGACTCGAGATATTCAGCGCGGTGCACGTCGTAAAGTTCCCTACCCTATTGTAGCGCTTGTCGGATATACCAATGCCGGTAAATCAACTTTATTTAATCATTTAACGCAAAGCAATGTAATGGCTGCAGATATGCTTTTTGCCACTCTTGACCCGACAATGCGCAAAATTAAACTGCCAAGCGGTATGGAAGTTATTTTATCTGATACCGTCGGTTTTATCTCCGATTTACCACATGAACTGGTAATGGCTTTTCGTGCTACCTTGGAAGAAGTTTTAAATGCGGATATTGTTTTACACATCAGGGATATTTCTAATCCGGATACGGCCTCACAGCGTGCCGACGTATTACAGGTTTTGGAAAGTCTGGGACTTAAAGAAATAAAATATGCCGATAATTATATTGAAGTTCTGAATAAAGCCGATTTACTTGAAGATACCGAACATACCAACTGGCATAACAAAACCAAAGAAAGCAGTTCAGCGGTTTTAACCTCAGCTTTTTCCGGCGAAGGTTGTAAACGTTTATTGCACTTAATTGAGCAAAAATTAACCGATTCGCATTTGCTGTGCGTTGTTAGTTTTCCGCTCTCTGACGGCAAAACCGCCGCATGGTTGCATCAAAACTGCAAAATCCAAAAACTTGAAAATGATAAAAAACAGAATACTTATACCATAGCCATCAGACCGGATGATTTAGCTCGTCTTGGCAAAATGGCACAACAGAATCACGAAATCAGTATAAGGAAATAATCTATGAAAAAATTGCTGTATTGTCTGACCGGACTTCTTATAATCTCCGGTTGTCAAAATATCGGCTATTCGCGTTCGGCTTACAACCAAAAGCTGAGTCAATGGCTGGGTAAGAGTGCATCTGAATTGTATGCAGATTGGGGCTCACCTGACCAGATTTTTCCGATTGATGCCTCAACCGTACAAGTCAGCTATTATTCTTCGGAAAGCCAACCGATTGATAATGATTTTCAACCCTATGAAAGCGAGATTGCTTATAGTGCAATGGCTCAATCAAATTTTGGATTACCAACTGAACCTCCGTTGTTTTATTGCAAAACATCATTTACCATCAGCAACGGTATCATCACCGACTACACTTTTAACGGCGATGATTGCTTTTAGCTGATTTTATTGCAAACACAAAAAACGCACCGAATAATTTTCGATGCGCTTTTTTTTGTTGATAATCAATCTATCTATCTGCGGCGTAAAAACGATGGAATATCCAAATCATCTCCGGAAAGTTCCAAATCATCGGCAACCGCCTTACTTTCAGGTTCTAAACGTTCGTTTATTGCCGATTCCATGTGGCTTTTACGCCGAAATCCCAACACTTTATCCATAAAGCTCAAACGACTTTCTTCTTCCGGTTCCAAAACAGGCTGTTCTTCAACTGGTGCATCTTCCTGCGGGTTTCCTTTAAAAATGCTGGTATCGGTATTATTAAACAGAATCGGTTCATCAACATTTGCATTCAAATTTTCTAATGATGTTGTGCCGCTAAAAAAGTCATCACTCGGTGCTACGGAATTAAATTCCATATCTGCTTTTTCGTGTTCTTCTTCCTTTGTATCATTATTCATAATAGCATTAAACAAAGCTGACGCCTGAGGCATTTCCGGCATTTCAATTGACTTATCCAACGTTGCAAAGTCATTATCTGTCATTGCAGTTTCAACAGCATCAGTATGTTGTAATTCTTCTACTTCTTCCGCCGGTGCAGAAAAATCCATAGTTTCGGTCGTCGTGAGCGGTTCTTGCGCCTCTAACGAAGAGTTATCGGTAAAAATCGACTCCGGAGTATTGATTGTCGGAACAAAAGATGTATCGTCATAGCTTTGGTCAATCAAAGACGGTTCCGGTGCTGCTACTTTACGTTCATATACTTGTTGCAAACTGTCATTGATTCCGGTAACAACAATAGACACACGTATTTTTCCCGAAAGTGCATCATCATAACTTGAACCAAAGATAATATTTGCGTCATCACCGACTTCTTCTTTTATGATATTTGCCGCCTCATCAAGCTCCGGCAATGTAATATCCTGACTACCGGTAATATTGATTAAAACACCTTTAGCGCCATGCAACGAACAATCGTCCAGTAAAGGATTAGAAAGAGCTTGGTGAGCTGCCTCTCTGGCCCGTCCTTTGCCTTCGGCTTCACCGGTACCCATAATTGCCTTACCTTTATCTTCCATAATATTTTTAACATCGGCAAAATCCAAGTTAATCAACCCCGGCATCATCATCAAATCAGTAATAGAGCGCACTCCGGAATAAAGCACATTATCAGCCAGCTTAAACGCTTCGGAAAGTGTAGTATTTTCATTGGCGATATTAAACAAATTCTGATTTGGAATAACTATTATACTGTCAACTTCTTTAATAAAATTCTCTAAAGATTTGGTAGCGATTTCCATACGTTTCTTACCTTCGAAACTAAATGGTTTGGTCACTACTCCGACAGTTAGAATTCCCTTTTCTTTTGCAATATGTGCCACCACAGGAGCTGCGCCGGAACCTGTTCCGCCGCCCATACCTGCTGTAATAAACACCATATTCACGCCTTCAAGAGCTTCAGAAATTTTTTCTTTAGCTTCTTCCGCTGCCATTTGCCCGATTTCCGGTCTGGCACCTGCGCCCAACCCTTGTGTAATTTCAAGTCCGAGCTGAATTTTTTTACTTGCCGCAGAATGAGCTAAAGCCTGCGCATCTGTGTTAGCCACAATAAAATCGACTCCTTCAAGATTTTGCGCAATCATATTATTGACGGCATTTCCGCCACCACCACCGACACCGATAACGGCAATGCGTGGTTTTAAATAAGAAACCGCAGTATCTGCTACTCCCAAATTTATTGACATTGTTCATTCTCCTTCAAGTTGACACTTTACAATACATAAAACTTAACGCAAATAAATTAAGTTTTAGTTACCAAGTTCAAGAATTTTGTTTTATCCAATTAAATATTTTAGAAAATCTGCCGCCTTCACCTACCGGATGATTTACAACCCGTTTAGGCTTACGCTCTATATTGTTGGTCGCAAACAAGAGCATACCGAGTGCAGTTGAAAAAATCGGATTATTATTCAGTTTATCCGGAATCCCTTGAATATTACGCGGTCCTCCCAAACGCACCGGTTTATCCAAAATCAATTTTGCCACCTCACGAATTCCGACCAATTGGCTGCAGCCTCCGGTCAGCACAACACGATGATTAGACATATTATGCAAGCCATGTGCATCAAGTTTGTGCGCCACCAACTCAAACATTTCTTCTACACGCGGAGCAATTATACGATTAAGGTCTGAACGTTTCATCTGTTTTATTGAACTATCGTCTTCTTCTCCCAGAGGATAAACATTTATGATTTCTCTGTCATCATACCCAACTTTGAACGCACAACCGCTTCTGATTTTTAAATCTTCGGCGTGCTCAAATGAAGTTACCAAGCCGCGAGTAATATCACGGGTAATATTTATTCCACCGACCGGAATTGTTGAAAACGCCACCGGAAATCCGCCCTTAAATGTGGCTATACTGGTGGTGCCGCCGCCGATATCTATAATAGTTGCTCCGTATTCCCGTTCATCTTCCACCAAGCAAGCAATTCCTGAAGCATAGGCAGTCAATACTTTGGTATCTATTTGCAAACGAGCGGCCTCCACCACCGATGCCAGATTACGATAAACCAAACTCGGATACATTCCGAGTAGAATATTCACAGAAAGTTCTTCTCCGTAAATATCTCGCGGGTCTTTAACATCTTCGCCGCCATCTATTTTATAATTGGTCAACATGCAATGAATCAGTTCATTATTGCCGACATTGATTTTGGTGAGTCCTTTTTCCATCAGCTTATTTAAGTCAGCCTCGCCAATCGGACGATTTCGTTTAAGCGAAATTGAGGCCGTACGGTTATATGCTGTTGTTTTATCGCCGGAAACATTTAAAATAACTCCATTTATACGCTCGTTAGCGCGTTGTTCGGCCGCTTCTACCGCGTTGCAAATGGAATATGTTGCTTGGTTAATATCGGTAATTACACCATTTTTAATACCGTTTGACGCATTATAGCCGTAGCCGGCAATTTCTATTTTTTTATCTTTATTGATATGCGCAATAATGCAACATACCTTTGATGAGCCGATATCCAAAGCGGCAATTGTCGGATGATTCAATTTAACACCTCTGTTATTTACAAATTAAGCGCTCATTCGTTATTGTCCGAAACATCGAGCCGAACAATAACCTTATTTTTCAATCTTAAATCAATGAAAGTTAATTTACGTTTAAGAATACCGCGTGTTTTATCCAATTTTACCAATTTTTTCCACGCAGTTTCAAAATCTTCTTCCGGCATTTTAACAGTAATTCCCTTTTCTACATCATCAAAAATCAGATTCCAGCGACGATTAGAAATAAAATTTGCCGCTTTCAAACGCGCAAATAATTCGGCATCTTGCTTTACAATTTTAAGCAAAGCATTAAAATGAGCGGGTGCTCCTTCCCCGATAATTTGCAACAAATTATGTTCCGGCACATATTCTGTTTCGATTATTTCCCCATCTTCATCAATCGGATAAAATTCGTTTTGATATTGCCAAATTGACATCACTTGTTTTTCCGTAATGCTGATATGTATTCCGTTAGGAAAATAACGACGCGTCACCACTGCTTTTTTTACCCACGGCAGTGTCTGAACTTTGGCACAAATATCTTTTAAATCTATTTCCAAAATATTATCACCGCGTTTCAATCCAATTGCCGCCAATACTTCTGCGGCAGATGTTTTTTGCTGTCCTTCCAGAGTAACATCTTCAAGCCCCCAACCGGCGGCCGCTGTCTTGCTGTATATTTCAGAAAGCAGAGAATCGATTTGTTTCCCGACCAAATTATGTCGTACGGTAATCACCCCAAATGTAAGCAGCCAAATCAAGCCGAGTAGCAATAAATTACCCAGCAAACGATACGGCCACACCACAGTTTCATATATTTTATTATCGGCAATCACTTTTTCAGCTCCCGTCCGATGATTTTTATTTCTGTTTCCAATTCAACACCGCTCTTTTGCTTAACCGCAATTTTAATTTTTTCACATAATCTTTCAATATCGGCTGCACTAGAGCCTTCGTTCTGTAAAAAGTTGCAATGCATAGCAGACATTTTTACCATTCCGTAAACCAAAATATCGGCACCGGCATCTTTAATCAATCTCCACGCAGCCATACCTTCAGGATTTTTAAAAGTTGAACCGGCTGTTTTAATCCCCTGAGGTTGATGCGTGCGACGATATTCCTCATTTTGTGCAATTTGCTTACTCACCTTTTTTGCATCTGTTTTTTCAAAATGTAAACCGACGCATAGCACAATCCAGTCAGCTGGTAAACTACTGTGACGATAAGAAAAATTAAAATCTTTATTTTCAATTTCAAAAATTTTTCCTTGTTTGTCAATAACACGAGCTTTAACCAAAACCTCGGACATATCAGAGCCGAAACAACCGGCATTTCCATAGGCTGCACCACCGATTGTTCCCGGAATTGAACATAAAAATTCCAATCCTCCCAATCCGTTTTCTATCACCATTGACTTAAGTCTGAAATTAGTGCAACCGGCACCACACCAAAGCATATTGCCATCTATTTTTATTTTAGTAAAATTCGGATTAGATAATTTAATAACCACACCATCAATGCCGCCGTCACGTATCAACAAATTCGAGCCGCCTCCGAGAATAAATACCGGTATTTTTTCTGCATTTTGCCGCAAAAAATCTTGCAAATCAGCTTCATCTGCCGGCAAAAACATTACATCTGCCGGCCCGCCGACATTAAGCCAAGTATACTTTTTAAGTGGTTCGCCAATTTTATATATTCCGCGTATTTTCGGTAGTTGAGCGATGTTTATTTTATGTTCCGTCATTGCATATCCTTATCTTCCGATGCTACATTCTGCCGCGTTATAGCCAAGAGCATTCCCACCTCTATAGCACTTGCCAAAAGTGACGAACCGCCATAAGAAATAAAAGGCAGGGTCATACCTTTGGTCGGAATAATATGCAAAGATGACGCCATATTAACAAACGCTTGCAGACCGATAGAAGCCGCCAAGCCTACTTCAGCATACATTACAAACAAATTAGTTTCTTTAAGCGCAGAACGCAATGTACGAATCACAATTACTCCAAACAAAACAATGATAATCAAGCACAGCCACAAACCATACTCCTCTCCGGCTACAGCAAATACAAAATCGGTATGAGCATCAGGAATATTAAGTTTTACCGTACCTTCCCCCGGACCTTTACCGATTAAATTACCGTTTTGAAATGCTTGCATTGCCTTATTGATTTGGTAGCTGGTTTCATCACTGCCATACAAAAATTGATCAACACGTGCGTGAAAATGCGAATACGTAAAATATAACAGCACTAAACCGGCTACTCCGCAAACAACAGCTGCCGCCACAATAATCAGCGGTAATCCGGCCAAAAATAATTGCAGGCCGAACACAGCAGAATCAAGTAATGTCATACCGATATCAGGTTGCAACAACATCAGTCCGGCCACACCGGCATAAAGCAAAATAGAAATCCACATTCCCGGAAAATAATCATATTTTTTGCCGCAATCCAACAGCCAAGCTGTTACGATAATAAAAATCGGCTTCATAAATTCTGACGCTTGCATAGAGAAGCCGAATAAGCTGATCCATCGCTTAGCGCCTTTGGTTTCAAATCCGAAAAATACGGTCAAAACCAACAAAGCTCCGACAATAATAAATCCAATCAAAGAAATTTGCCGGATAGTGCGCAGCTTTTGCATAGACAATCCCACAATAAGAATAACCGATACCAACGCATAACAAACTTGTTTTTTAACAAACCAAAAATCTTCCACATGAATTGTGCGCGCCACTGCCGGACTGGCTGTAATATCCAGAATAATACCTATGGTCAACAACGCCAAAGAAACAAACAAAATAACCTTATCAACAGTCCACCACCATTTAGAAAAGATATTATGACTTTTTCTGGAAAAACCAACCATATTACAACTCCTAAATCAATGCGCACACACCAAGCATTGCCAGTATAAACGCCGTCAACCAAAAGCTGAACACCACCTTTTTTTCGCTCCAACCAAGCTGTTCAAAATGATGATGTATCGGAGCCATTTTAAAAAAGCGTTTACCGGTTTTTTTGAAATATGCCACCTGAATTATAACCGACACCGTTTCCATAACAAACACACCACCGACAACAGCAAGCAACATTTCGCTTTTTGTCATTACAGCAATAGCGCCTAAAACAGCTCCCAGTGACAACGAACCGGTATCTCCCATAAACACACGTGCTTTAGGCTTATTAAAATACAAAAATCCCAAGCAAGCGCCGATTAAAGCTGCGCACACCACAGCAATTTCCGCACACCGCGGAATGTATAACAGATAAAAATCCGCAGCATTAGGCTGTCCGCTTAAATACGCAACTGCCATAAAAAAAGAGAAAGCGACAATAAGCAATCCGGAAGCCAAGCCATCCAGACCGTCGCTTAAATTAACTCCGTTTGACGCTCCTGACATTACGATTACCGCAAACGGAATATACAACCAAGAAAGATTAAGCACCCAATTTACATAAGGAAAATGAAGTGCTGTATTGATACTGCTCGGCGTTGCTGCCACAATAATACTGGCCGCCACCGCCGCCGTTAAAAACTGAAAAAACAACTTCATTCCGGCAGTCATTGCGTTAGCGCTATGACGCTTAACTTTCCAATAATCATCAACAAATCCGGTTATACCATAAATAATCAGTACCAACAAACTCACCCACACAAAGTGATATGTAATGTTTGCAAACAATAAAATCGAAAAAATTGTCGTTCCCAAAATCAACAACCCGCCCATAGTCGGTGTACCTTTTTTGGTTAGCAAATGACTTTGCGGCCCATCTTCCCGAATTGGTTGTCCTTGTTTCTGCCAACTACGCAAATACTCAATCAGAGGTCCGCCACAAGACAAACTCATCCCCAATGCCGTAACAAAAGCAAAAAGCATACGTATTTCCACAGACAACCCAATATTCATCAATGCAAACATAGTCCAGACCTCCTCAATATGTTTTATGAATTATAGAACAAATATCTAAAATAAATCTTAAAAACCTCATAATTTATGTTTAAATTTACGAGAATTTTGCTATTATAAAAATATGCTTGTTGTCAAGAGAGGTGAAATGATTATGAAAAAATTGTTTTTATTGATTGCTGCCGAATTGATATTTTCACTGTCGGCATATAACACAAATGCTCAAGTGCAAGAAGATACTTTTGGGTTGGATAACGATGATTTTTTGGCAGAAGATTCCGGTATTTCCGCAAAACCAAAAGAAGCAACATCACAAGCCGTTTTTTCGGAATTTTTAAATCGTTTCGTTACCTCTGCGACAGCGCGTCCGATTCGCAATGCGGAAAAAGTGTTTTGCTATTTGGTT
>DEST01000014.1 GCA_002361365.1 Alphaproteobacteria bacterium UBA3307 | reverse complement strand
GGATTTGCATTCAACCACCAATAATGAATATCATTGTTTGTTTCTTCTTCATCTATGAGGGTTTCATTGGATTTTGAGTAAAGGTTAACCCCAGATAAATCCACTTTATCCAAAGCTTTACTAAGTTCTTTTCTTAATTGCCATATAAAAGTTCCTTCTGTATCTTTATCAGCATCTTCTCCTGTATAAAGAATAGGCCACCATTTCGAATTTTCATTTTCACTATTTGGGACAGGACACTTTGTATATTCCGCAATGCGCTTTGCCAACTTAGTTGAGCGAATATTATAAGTTTGAGCTGTTTCGCCATATTTGTTAGCTAATTGCAGACATGTCGCTGCATCGCCCATATCCTTAAAACGTTTCATTATCTCCAAGTCTGTCTTATAAAAAACATTGCTATTATTCAATAACCCTATCCAATCCTCCACAGACAAGTTTGGAGAATAATTTTGTATAGGCTTTCTACTAATATAAAAACCGACATCAATAGTAAGCGTTTTCAATAAATCGTCAGGATAACAATCATCTGTCATAGCACTCTTTAAGATACTTTTTAATTCAGAATCTTGGTTGAGAAATGAACAAATTTCATCATATATGCTAAACCCGACCGAAATGTTTGATTTTTTACCCTTTTTAAAAACAGTTTTCGGTGATAGAAGTTTTATTACCTCTTTATATTCAGTATATTTGTAAATATAGTATTTATCAGGATACCTCAACCATAAATATGTTGAAATTGAATTAGCGTTTTGATAATGATTACCTATTGGGTGATCAACAGAACTAAACTTATCCCTTAATATGTCTGAAGTTTCTTGAAATTTATCTATCCTATCTTCTAACGATTTATTTTCATCATACAGATCTATAAACATAGACCGAACCGTTTCCGGTTCCATTTTAATAAAGTCATAAATCATACCGAGAGGGAAAAACATTTTACTGGTTAATAAATTATCAGTTTTACCAGCTGCCCTCGTAAACATTTCTAAAAAATCAGGTGCATTTATATCCCAATTATCTTGAAAACATTTAACAGCTACCCATTTATAACGTTCATCTGGCCATCTGTTAGGGAAATCTTTCTTGTATTCAGCAATAATTTTCGCTAATTTATCTTGATTAATCATCTGTTTTTCCTTTTGAATAGTAGATAAAACAAGTATTATGTTTATCCTATATCATATACTTCACGATGATTATAAATTCCAAATTGGGCAAAATTCAAGCAAAATTATAAATTAGATCACTATTACAACATGCTATTTATAGTTCATACAGTCAATCCCGTCACACCCTCACATTTTCTACGGCATTAGCCAGCATTTTTTCGGAATAAATAAAATACTTTTGGGTTGTTGCTATATTGCGATGATTAGCTAATTTTTGTACCAAACAGATATTTACACCGGCATTAACCAGTTTTGAAACAAATAGATGCCTTCCTAAATGACTGGCTCCTTTTATGCCGAATTTGTTATAAATGAAGCCAAACAGCCTGCTGATGCTCACGCGATTATACGGTCGGTTCCGTTTCTGCGATGTAAACAAATATGTTTCCGGCGATAGGTTTTCGCCCCATTTTTGTTGCAAATAGTTCAAATAGTCCGCAAATTCCTTCTTCATCTGGCTATTCATAAAGTAAGAACATTTATGTTTGCCCTTGTTCTTATCGTAATCAAGGTTAATCACATCTTTGGGTTTCAGCTGGTCTGTATAGCAGTCCTTAACCTGCAAATACGCAAAATTTATGGAGCGAAGCCCGTTCAAGCTGCACATAAACATCATCCGGATTTGCTCGGCGTGTTTCATTGACTTGATATAGAGCATAATGTCTTTGATTTTCTTGTCATCTACAAATTCGCTGTTAGTCATCTTTTTCTCCTATAAAGCCGCAGGCGTTGGAACCTGCGGCACATTTGGATTTTTACGAAAGAAACATAATAATTAATTTTGTGAAACTCTCTTTTTTCTTTCTCGGGCAATCGCTTGGTAAAAAACCGTATATCTTTTCGGCAGAACCACCGTAGCGATACCGCCCTGCAAACGCCAACCTTGACGCAGTTTTTCATTTACCCAAAGGCAAAGTTCCTCTAAATCAGGTGTTGATATAACATCGTAATTCCCTGTCCGCATTAAATAATGTCGGTAGCGGAATTAAATAATGCCGCTCCGGGAATCAAATAATGTCGGGGTAATTTGCTAAAATCCTTATTCTATCAGGCTTTTAAGGCAGTTTTTTCTTCCTAAAATATAGTATAAAATAGAACATAAAAAAGAGCTATTATATAATACTTTTTTTATCGAAATAATAGCCCTTCTTTTAATTGCAAATTAAAATAGAACCGGAATGTAAATAGGCCCCAGAAAAAGAAAAAGTTGCGCTAAAAGAAAAAGAGGTAGGTAAACAAAATTGCTACCGAGGGCATTTTTTTCTCACCCAAACAATAAGAAAGTTCCACCTGTTAAAAAGCAGAACTTCCATAGAAAATAGAGATTTCTATACTATTTATCGGCAATTTCGCGACATTCGCAGATAAATAATTATGTGAGTTAAATTTTATAGGAGAATAGAGATGAATAACAAAAAAATACGTTCCAAAGACCCAAAAACCATAGATTTGTTAACCGGTGCCATAATTTTGGATAATACAAAGGCTTTGAAAAAATTACTTTCCAGCGATAAAATTGACGTGAATGCGCGGGATTCGCATAATTTGATACCATTATTTGTTTGCGTTAAGTTCGGCCGTTTGGAATGTTTGAAACTGTTGTTGGAACATAATGCCAACCCCGATATTACCGACAATCTCGGGCGCACGTCTTTGATTTATGCTCTACGCAAGCAAACACTTAAAAACCGATATTTGACCATAAAGGCGTTGCTTGAGGCAAATTGTGATGTAAATTACGTCAGCAGCCAAGGAACTGCCATGTTTGTAGCAAAATCCTTGCGCCGTCCGATGTATGTTAATTTGTTAAAGAAATATAATGCCGTGTAGGTGGGCGCCATGGATAAATATTCAGACAGTATCGGCGATTTTATGGTTGCAATGGCGATGGATGAGGATTTAGGCAATATCAAACTGTTGGAGCGCGTTTTTACCAACATTGATTTGGATAATCTTGATGAAGTTATAGAGCGCACCAAACTATATACCGGTAAAGAACTTGATGATATTTTGAACATTAACGGCGAAACTTTGCTGAATTTATGCTGTATGCAATCGTCTAATGCCAATATAATCCAGTATTTGCTGGATCTCGGGTGCTCTATGCATATTCCGAACATTTACGGTATGGACGCCGGCATACATTTATTTTCCAACAAACGGATTGATCGTGAAACCGCTATGGAGTTCCTGAGCATTTACCACCGACAAAAAGAAGAACACGACCTCCAACAGATAATTGATATCGGAAACAGTTAAAAAAATGCCGACAGAGAAATTTGCCGGTTTTTGTTTTATTTTGCTTCAAAAGCAACAGAACTATGCAAATTTCCCCTTTTTCGTGAATAATTATTAACAAGTGGTAAATTTTTGTTGCACGTGAGCCAAAATACCGATAAGCTCGAACTATCGCAGTTTGTATGCTGTTATGG
>DEST01000095.1 GCA_002361365.1 Alphaproteobacteria bacterium UBA3307 | reverse complement strand
AATTAAAATACAGCCCCGTAATGGCGATAAAGCCGAGGATAAGGGCAATCAGCTTTTGCGGTGTGCATTCAATGCCGATAAACGCACCGATAGCCACTTGCCCGATACCGGCAATCAGCGAAAGTAAAAACACCATTTTATGGATATTGTGACGGCTGACGGCATAGTCCAACGTGGCATCGGAAGCCGAATCAAATAAAGTCGCCAACACGGCGGTGTATCGTTTATCTGTCATTTTGTTACCATTTTTAGTGTCGGAAACACAGGCTTTATTTAGGCAAATTAAGCAGTTGACGCGAGTAATCGCGGGCGGAGAAAACGTCTAAATCTTCGATTTTTTCACCGACACCGATATAATAAATCGGCAACTTACTTTCTGCGGCAATCGCCACCAAAATCCCTCCTTTGGAGGTGCCGTCAAGTTTGGTTACGATTAGGCCGTTAACTCCGACAATTTCACGAAAAATCTGCACCTGCGATACGGCATTTTGACCGGTGGTGGCATCTAAAGTCAGTAACACCTTGTGTGGAGCATCCGGAATGACTTTTTGTATAACGCGTACGATTTTTTTGAGCTCATCCATCAGTCCACTTTTGTTTTGCAGTCTACCTGCAGTGTCGATAAATACAACATCGTCACCGTTTTTGACAGCGGCATTCAGACCGTCATAGCATAAACCGGCACTGTCACAGCCATCAGGACCGGCAAACACGCGGATATTCAGGCGCTCTGCCCATACTTTAAGCTGTTCGACCGCGGCGGCACGGAAAGTGTCGCCGGCAATAAACGAAACTTTTTTGCCTTGTTGCTGCAACTTTGCCGCCAATTTACCGATGGTGGTGGTTTTGCCGGCACCGTTGACGCCGACCATCAGAATAACATACGGTTTGTGTGCTGAATCTATGGCAAAACTCTGTTCGCACGGGGCTAAGCGCTGTTCAATTTCTGCCGCCAAGAGAGTACGGATTTCTTCGTCGCTGATTTCTTTATCTTGCTTTTGCGCGGCAAATTTTTGCATAATTTCCGTAGCTGTGGCAACTCCGAAGTCGGCCGAAATCAATAATTCTTCTAATTCTTCGAGGGTGGCTGAATCCAACTTTTTCTTGGTAAATATGTCAGAAATTCCGCCGGTTATGGCGTTTGATGTTTTTTTTAAACCCAGTCCTAATTTTTCCCAAAAACTCATTTATTCCTCACTTAAATCTCTTAAAATTGCGGCACGTCGGCGGCGTTCTTCCATCGGAATTTGTTCCATTTTGGCTGCCGGAGTGCCGGAACGCTCCGAATAAGGAAAAACGTGCAGTTTGTTTATACCTGCTTCCGTGACCAATTTGCAGGTATTTTCAAACGCAGCTTCACTTTCGGTCGGAAAACCGCAAATAAAATCAGAACCGAATTTAATTTGTGGTTTTATCTCTCTGATTTGATTACATAATTTTATAACATCTTCACGTTTGTGGCGGCGCCCCATACGACGTAATACTTCATTATCTCCTGATTGAATTGAAAAATGAAGATAATTTGATATATTATTGTAATTTTGTAGTATTTTTATGAATCTATCATCTATTGCCGCCGGATCGAGCGAACCGAAAGCCAAATGCGGTATTTCCGGAATTTGCTGCAAAATATGTGCCACCAAATCGCTGAACGACGGCTCATAAGAACAAATATCGACACCTGTTAAGCATATTTCCTCAAATCCGGCAGCCAAGAGTTCGCGAATTTGCTTAATAATCAGCTCTTCCGGCACACTGCGATTGCGTCCGCGGGCGTAGGGGATAATACAATAAGTACAACGATGATTGCAACCTTGCTGAATTTGCACAAAGGCCTTCTGTCGTCCCTCAAAACCGGTAATGATATAGTCGCCGCAGTCCGCATCGGCAAAAATATCGCTGACTTGGTTTTTATCGGCAAAAATACCGGCAACATATTTTTCGATTTCGCGTTTTTCTTTATTACCTAAAACCAGTGTAATTTCCGGCATATTCGCCAGTTTAGCCGCATTTATCTGCGCCGAACAGCCGGTGACGATAATGTCGGAATCGGGATTTTCGCGCTTTAATTTGCGGATGGTTTGCCGACATTGGCGCTCGGCTTCTCCGGTTACGGCACAAGTGTTTACAACAATCAGTTTGTCGTAATTTTTCAGCTTTTCTTTTATGACTTCGGACTCGTACGCATTGATACGGCAACCGAAAGTGATAACTTGCACCATTTTTTACCTCGTTGGCGACAATATAAGAGATATTTTTGCGCTTGGCAAGAATTTTGTTTGTAATTTTATGCACTTTTTTAGATATTGTAATATATTGTTTTTGCATTATTTTATCTGATGTTAATAAAAATATTTGGGAGAAAATGAAAATAATGCTTGTCAAATGATATATTTTTGTGTAAATGAGGAAACACAGGCGGGTTCGTCTGAAAAATTTGTTTTAATTTTATGAGGTTAATTTATAATGAGTGATACCGCAGAACGCGTAAAGAAGATTGTCGCAGAACGCTTAGGCGTTGATGAATCTAAAGTTGTTGAAACAGCAAGCTTTATTGATGATTTGGGTGCAGACAGCTTGGATACAGTTGAATTGGTTATGGCCTTTGAAGAAGAATTCGGTTGCGAAATTCCTGATGAAGAAGCTGAGAAGATTTTGACTGTTAAAGACGCTATCGACTATCTTTCTAAAAATGCGTAAGTCGTAAGGCTTTATTTAATTAAACTCGCTACGTTTTTAACAGCGAGTTTTTTTAATAACAAAAATGAGGTTTGTATATGAGAAGAGTTGTTGTAACCGGCTTGGGCGTAGTTTCGCCGTTTGGGCGCGGAGTTGACTATAACTGGGAATGTCTGATGCAAGGGAAATCCGGTATCAGAAAAATTGAAAATATAGATTTGAAAGATATTCCGGTAACAATTGCCGGTCAAGTTCCTTTTGGTACGGGTGAGCACGAATTTAATCCGGATACCGTGATGGCGCCGAAAGATCAACGCAAGGCCGATAAATTTATTTTATACGGAATTGCAGCGGCAAATGACGCTTTGCAAGATGCCGCTTATGAGCCAAAAGATTTAAGTGAAGATGAACAATGTCGTGCCGGTGTTATGATGGGTTCGGGAATCGGTGGCTTAAATAATATTTATGAAAATTCCATATCTTTTCATGAAGTGGGAATCAAGAGAATTTCTCCGTTTTTTATTCCATCTTGCCTGATAAATCTGATTTCAGGCACGGTTTCGATTGACCATTCGTTACGTGGACCGAATCACGCTTGTGTAACGGCTTGTTCAACCGGAACACACGCTATTGGCGATGCAGCTCGCATAATTGCTATGGGTGATGCCGATGTAATGGTGGCCGGTGGTGCAGAGTCGGCAGTAAATGTGTTAGGTTTATCCGGTTTTGCTCGTATGCGTGCAATTACGGCAGAATTTAATGATACACCGGAAAAAGCATCGCGTCCGTGGGATAAAAAACGTAGCGGATTCGTAATGGGCGAGGGAGCCGGAGCTGTGGTATTGGAAGAATTAGAGCATGCTAAAGCTCGCGGCGCGCACATTTACGCTGAGTTAGTTGGCTATGGTATGAGTGGTGATGCTCATCATATGACAGCCCCTTGTCCTGATGGTGACGGAGCTTATCGGGCAATGAAAATGGCTCTGAAACATGCGGAAGAACACGGAGTTGAAGTAGGCGATATTAACTATGTCAATGCCCATGGAACATCGACTCCGCTAGGTGATTTAGGGGAGGCTCAAGCCGTACGCCGTTTGTTTGGTGATAAACTCGGCAATATGTCGATGTCATCAACTAAATCAGCTATCGGACACTTGTTAGGAGCTGCCGGAGCAGTTGAGGCTGTTTATACTATTAAGGCAATTATGGAGCAAACTTGCCCGCCGACGCTTAATTTGGAAGAGCCGGAAGAAGATGTTGTCGATATGGATTTAGTGCCGCTTAAACCAAAGAAAAAAATAATTAAGGCAGCAATGTCCAACTCATTTGGTTTCGGTGGAACAAACTCTTCCATTATCTTCAAAAAATACGAAGAATAGAAGATAAACAAATGAAAAAGGTGCTGCTGACAATCAAAATAGTAAGTTTTATTTGCGGATTGTCGGCAGCGCTTTTGTATGCTTATATCATTCATCTCTTGAAAACTCCGATGCCGGTTGATGAACCGAAAATCATCCAAATTCAAAACGGAGATTCTTTAACAAAAATTGCACAAACTTTATATGAAAATGATTTGATTCTTAAAAAAAATTATTTCATATTATACGCTAAAATCAATAAAATATATCCCAAAATTAAAGCTGGTGAATATCTGATTGAAAAAGATGTTACATTACCCGATGTGGCACAAATTTTGGGAAGCGGCAAGTTGTATTTGCGAAAAATAACATTTGCCGAGGGGCTTACAGCACGCGAAATTTATGATATTCTTTATCAAAATGAGCTACTTAAAGGTGACCTTACTTCATTGAAAGAAGGAACATTCTTACCAGAAACGTATACATTTTCACGCGGAGAGCAACGTCAGAAAATCATAGAGCAAGGTATTGATGCAATGCAGAAAATTTTAGAGCAGGTATGGCAGGAACGAGATGCAGAGTTACCGCTGAAAAATAAAGAAGAATTACTTATTCTGGCCTCAATTATAGAAAAAGAAACAGGCGTGGCATCGGAGCGTTCGAAAATTGCATCGGTATTTGTAAATCGGCTAAAAAAAGGAATGTTATTACAAACAGACCCGACGGTTATTTATGCCATAACCCAAGGTCAACGTGATTTAGGACGAGCATTAACGCGCAAAGATTTATCCATAGATAGTCCGTTTAATACCTATAAATACGCAGGTTTGCCGCCTACACCAATATGTTCTCCCGGAACAGCCTCAATTATGGCAGCGGCGCATCCGGATAAAACTCAGTATTTGTACTTTGTTGCATCCGGAAATGGTGGGCATAACTTTGCGCGCACTTTACAAGAACATAATATAAATGTGCGTGCATATAAAAAGATTCGGTAATTTTTATTTGTGTAGGTAAAATATTTGACACCTTAATCACATAAAGCCTTGCAAAAACAAGGCTTTAAAAATGGTGCAAGCGGGCGGACTCGAACCGCCTGCCTACTTCTTAGGAGGAAGTCGCTCTATCCTGATGAGCTACGCCTGCACACTATGATTATCTATACAACAAATAATGAAAAACGCAAGAATTATTTATTATGAGTATTTTCTTTTGCGTGGATTAGTATGCCGAAAAACTTGCAATTGATATATATATCTGTATAAAATGCAGATTATCAGGAGGATAATATGGAAAATAATACAATGTATTGGTTGGTAGGTGCGGGAGCGCTGATTATTTATTTGATTTTAACTTATAACCGCGGAGTTGGTCTGCGTAATTATGTGCAAGAAGCATTTGCCACAATGGATGTATATTTGAAAAAACGCTGGGATTTAGTACCAAATCTTATTGAAATTGTAAAAAATTATGCAAAGCACGAAAAAACATTGTTAGAAAATTTAACAAAATTACGGACCAAAAGTTACAATAACCTTTCCGATGCGGAAAAATTAGATACCAATATACAGCTAGGACAACAACTTTCTCAAATAGTAGCAGTTGCAGAAAACTATCCGGATTTGAAAGCTAATCAAAGCTATATGCTGTTGATGCAACAAATGGCTGAAATAGAAGATGATATTGCCAATGCTCGTAAATATTATAACGGTACGGTACGTGAATTTAATACGTTTTTGGATATTTTTCCAACCAATCTTATAGGAAAATTGTTTGGTTGGCAACGTGTTAAAATGTTTGAAATAGAGCAAGAACAACGCGAAAATATCAAGGCAGAGATGTAAATGCGTAAATTCGAAGTTTTTATATTGTTTTTATTGTTGAGCGTAGGGACGGTTGTTTTTACGGTAAAGGCGGAAAATTTTTATATTGATAATTATGATGTTATATTAGAAGTTTCTAAAAACCGTAATGTGCACGTCAAAGAGGTAATCACGGTTATTTTTACATCTCCATCTCATGGAATTATCAGAGCCATTCCTACTCGTCACAGCCATATCAGCAATATAAGAGTTTCGGAACAATATTCAAAACAATATACCGGTAGTGATTTAGAGCTTAAAATCGGCGATGCTGATATATTGGTAACAGGAAAAAAATCTTATCAAATAGAATTTGACCATCAGTTATATTCCAATAAAAATGAATTTTATTACAACATTATAGGTACAGATTGGGAAGTGCCGATTCAAAGAGCGCGATTTTACGTAAAAATGCCGGATAGAGTTGAAGATGATAAAGTTGGTCTTTCTGTCGGACGCTATGGTACACGCGGTTTTAATGGTGGTGCTGAATATAGTGTCAGCAATGCAGAAATTTTGGGACAGACATTTCAACCGCTTGCCAATAATGAAGGAATTACATTGAGAATTGAAGTTCCGGAAGGATATTTTGAACATACATATAATAGGTGGGGAAATGCTGTTTGGCTCGGGTTATTGCTGTGTACTCTGTTTTCATTTTTAACTTGGTATCAATATGGCAAAGATGAACACGTAACACCGGTGGTAACATTTAATCCGCCTAAAAATATTACACCGGTTGAAGCTGAGTTGATTATGACAGAAAAAATATCCGACAAAGGATTGGTGGCGCTGATTGTTAAACTGGCAAATGACGGCTATTTTAAAATCAAAAGCGAAAAGCAAAAGTTTGCATTGTCTGATTTCAAGCCTTATAAAGGAAATAATAAATCAGAACGTCAATTACTTAATTTGCTG
>DEST01000023.1 GCA_002361365.1 Alphaproteobacteria bacterium UBA3307 | reverse complement strand
GCTAGTCAACTTTTGAGAGTTGCAAGGGAGCTTAAGCAAAATTTTACATCTTAAAATTTTTTAAATGTTGATATTAAAAAACCAACAAGCCAGTCAATATTGCGACAATTTCCGAAATACTTAAAATACCTAAAATCATTCATACCAATATAATTAAATGCGTTAGGGCATTCTTGCATACAACCAAAAACGTGAGGATAAAACACAAATATTCCTCCGGCATGATACACAAATCTGAAATGTTCTTTCCGGGTTACAAGCGGAAGAATGACGTTATTATGGAAGTTATGAATTTTTTGTTTTTCCCAATTATACGCCTTTTTCAAATATGGATCTCTAGTAAATATTGATTGTAATCTGTTTAAATTCCAATCAGGTATATTCAGTGGATTTGTCGGTAAATAACCATCTGTTGAAGGAAATTGAATAATCACCAAATAAACCTCATCTTGTTGCTTTGTTTGCAAAATTCTTAGGTTACATTCCGGTGGACACACCTGTTTAATTTGTTCAGTTAGTACAAAGATTTCTTCTTTTTCCATACGCAGTTATTTATTAATTATTTATAATAGGTATTTAAAATTATACTTTAAACTAAACCATATTCTAAACAAAATAAATCAAAAGTCGAGTGTAATTTATTGAAATAAATAAATATTTTTGGTTGTTGGAAATTATTTTTTATTATAGAATATCATTTTTGCATATTTGTCAGAGCATTCAAAACTTCCGCAACGTGTCCGGCAACTTTAACTTTGCGCCATTCGTGAGTGATATTAGCTTGTGTATCCAAAATAAAAGTAGAGCGTTCTATTCCCATATATTTTCGTCCGTACATGGATTTTTCTTTCCATACAGCGTATTTTTGAGCCAATTTGTGTTCGGTATCAGCCACCAACATAAAATTAAGAGATTGTTTTTGTTGAAACTTTTTATGACTCTCAATGCTATCGGGACTAACTCCTATAACATTTGCCAAAGTGGTAAGACGGTTCATATTATCTCTAAAATCGCACGCTTCTTTAGTACAACCGGAAGTATTATCTTTGGGGTAAAAATAAAGTACGGTTATTTTATTTTTTAATAAATTATCATCAAATTCAATAACTTGTCCTGTTTTATCAATTGCCTGAAGTATCATATTTTTTATTCCTTTTAAAAATTTTTCAGTGTCAAGCTCTACTTGAGCTAAAATTTCCGCATACGGTTAGAAAAATATCCTTGACTTTGTACTATAAGCAGATATACCTAAAGCACTTTTTTATAGAACCTAAATATTTTTAAGCTCTTTAATTTTTGCCACTTCATTACGTGCAAGGGCATCACAGCGTTCGTTTTCAGTGTGTCCGTTATGTCCCTTTACCCATACCCAACGAATTTCGTGCTGATTTACCAACTCATCAAGCCGTTGCCATAAGTCAATATTTTTTACGCCTTGTTTCTTGTGTGCTGTTTGCCAACCATTGAGTTTCCATTTTGGCATCCATTCGGTAATACCTTTCATCACATACTGACTATCGGTATAAAGCGAGATGTTGCACGTTTTTTTTAAGGCGCTTAAAGCCTCAATCACAGCCATCAGCTCCATCCGGTTATTGGTGGTATTTTCTTCTCCGCCGCTCAGCTCTTTTTCGACACCTTTATAGCGCAAAATTGCACCCCAACCGCCGATTCCGGGATTTCCGGAACAGGCACCGTCCGTAAATATTTCCACACGTACCGTCATTCCATTTCTTTCAAAAATTCGCGGAAAAATTCATTTAGCAGCAATTCGTCAGCATCTTCCGTGCGCAAAACTTTTGCTACAAACGAGCGTAAATTATTTTTTGCGCCAAATATACGAAAAGACTTTGGCATTGCACCATCAGCACCAACCACTCCGTTTATTTCCAAATCTTCTTCAATAAATTCGGAAAGCATAATTTCAATATGTGCAAAGTTCATAATTCCGCGTGGCGGCAAACGTAACTCAGGTTTGGTAATCAAATTGAGATGTCCCTCAAGTCCAAGCATATTAGCTGTCATATTATAATTGGAAAAGCGCACGCGATTATATTCTCCACCGGTATTATCAGTGGTGCAAGTCAAGTATAACTCGTGAGCGATAACATTGCTATCATTCAAACAATGCACATCAAAGCCGATTTTAACATATTTTTGCGGCGGTGTATCAATAGTTTTCGGATATAAAATATCCTCATCATTATTTTCGAGTGTTTCAAGTGTTCGATTTTCCAGTTTCAGAGCCACATTTGGCTGTGGGCGACGTCCGAACATACCGGAAATTACGGCATACGGTGCCGGAACATTGTTTGAGCCGGAACGAATATATATAGTGTTACCGACAGTAGTCATCAGCGGTGCAATTTCCGACTTTGGAATGTATGTTGCTAAATAGCCGTCACCGTTTTTATCTTCACAAATAATATGATTGCGCACTTTGTTATGGCTAGGAATAGTACAGCCGGAAATTGCATTTTCCACCCAGCTCATAAAACGATGCACATTACCGACCTTTATTTTAGCTTTAGCCACATCTCCGACATCCATATCGCGTGAACATTCAACACCCCACACAATCACTCCGCCTTCGGAATTGCCGAAACCGGATATACACTTGGCTAAGTTACGCCTATCATCGGGGCTGAGTGACCAACCGTGTTTTCCGGTAGACGATGCTTGTTTAAAATCCATAAACAACTCTTCGGTTTGGCGGCTGCGAATAAATTCATCAAGCGCATCTTCGCCGAAATAAACCAGCTTTTCAAAAATATCTTCCGCTCGTGACATTCAGAACTCCCTTTTGTTGTGTTGTTATATTATGCTACATTACCGCGCAAAATGCAACTTCTGATGACAAATTATAAACAAAGTGAAAAAAATACAAAATTGGTCATTATATATCGACAAACATAGATACAAAGTTGCTTTTGTTTTATGTTATTTTGTGTCGATGAGGCGTTTCTTACTTTGTTAAACTGATGTATTTAGCAGCATATTTTTTTAATTATTTACACTATATTTGAATTTGCTCTGCCTGCGGATATTCTCTTAAATTACCTAAAAGCGTATAGGTCAACGGGCTACAAAAAATCCGCTGTGCCATTTGCATTACATCTTCTTTACTGACACTTTCTATTTTTTGAACGATTTCTTCAACCGGAATATGGCGATTATGCAGCAAATAACGGCGCGCAATTGCCTCCGCAGTGGAAGATGAACTTTCAAGCGCCATCAACATACCGGCTTTGTGTTGCACTTTGACACGATTTAGTTCGGCATCAGTTACATATTCATTACAAATCCGTTTGATTTCATCAGCTACAACCGGCACATAATTCTTAATTTCATCAGCTTCTAAACCGGCATAAATTCCGAAAATTCCGCTTTCGGTAAATGTGTTATTAAAACTGTATACGGTATATACCAATCCACGTTTTTCTCTAATTTCCTGAAACAAACGTGATGACATTCCACCGCCTAAAATAGCAGATAATAGAGATACAGCGTAGCGTTGTTCATCATAGCAATCAACTCCTTTAAAGCCAAGTAAAACCTGCGCTTGTTCGGTATCTCGTTGTTTTATAAATTCTCCTCCGGTATAAATCTGTTTGTCTGCACTGAAACTCTTTTTTGCCTGCAAACCGGACATACGTTCTTCGACCATCTTTACAAATTCGGCGTGATGCAAATTACCAACAGCCGCCACCACAATATTTTCCGCTGCATAATTGCTGGCCATATAGCGGCGTAAAGTATCGGCATTGAAAGCTCGCACTTTTTCAGCAGGTCCCAAAATCGTACGGCCGAGTGCCTGTTTTTGATAAGCTGTTTCCTGAAAATAATCAAACACAATATCACTCGGATCGTCAAAGGTTTGTTTAATTTCCTGAACCACAACTTCACGCTCTTTATTCAACTCGTCGTCGGCAAATGTCGGTGCCATTACCATATCTGCCAAAACATCTATAGCCAACTCTAAGTCGTTTTTAAGCATCTTAGCATAAAAAACCGTAAACTCACGCGAGGTATAAGCATTTGTATTGCCTCCGACATTTTCTATATCTTCGGAAATTTGCAAAGCGTTACGTTTTTGAGAACCTTTGAACACCATATGTTCCAAAAAGTGTGAAATACCATTCATATCAGGCGTTTCATAAGCGCTTCCGGTATTTACCCAAATACCGACCGAAACGGTTTCTGTCTGCGGACGTTCTACAGAAATCACTCGTAAACCGTTAGCTAAAGTTGTTAAATTTACTTCCATTAAAATTTTCCTCTTAACCTTAAAAATCAATTTGACAGCATTATATTGTCGGATATATGATAAATCAACATAAATTAACAAAAATATTTAATAATGGAGTATGTATATGAATAAAAAACCACATTTTGCCATTGTCCTTTCCGGTTGCGGACGTGCTGACGGCTCAGAAATTCACGAAGCCGTTTTTGCTTTGTTGTGTGTTGAAAATATGGGATGTACATATCAGTGTTTTGCTCCAGATATTGAACAAGCTGTTGTAATAAATCATCTTAACAACCAGCCTATGAATGAAAAGCGCAATGTTTTGATTGAGGCGGCACGGATTGCACGCGGCAATATTCTCGATTTGAAAGAATTTAAGGCTGAAGATTTTGATGGTATTATTTTTCCCGGAGGTCTGGGAGCGGTAACCAACTGGTGCGATTTCGCCGCAAAAGGAACCGAATGTGATATCAATAGCGGAATATATAAAGTTATACGCAAATGCTATGATAAAAAGCTTGTTATCGGGGCAATGTGTATTGCTCCGGCGATGGTGGCTGTAGCTTTAGCTGATAAAAAAATACATTTTACGCTCGGAGCCGGCGGGGCAACTGCCGACAAATTAGAAAAACTCGGTGTTGTGCATGAGGAAGTGGGAGTTACCGATGTTTGTATCGATCGTGAAAACCGCGTCTGCACCACTCCGGCATATATGCTTGCTACCAATATGACAGATGTTTGTCAAGGTGCGCAGAATCTGGTCGGAGCGATGTGTCAGCTTATTGAGGGGTAAAATCTGTATAAAAAGCTTGCATTCCTTATTTTTTGTTTTATGCTGTGGTTATTAATTTGACTATGAATAAGGAATAAAAGATGAAAGTCAGAACCAGATTTGCCCCAAGTCCTACCGGATATATGCATATAGGTAATTTGCGCACGGCACTGTATGAATATTTGATAGCCAAGTCATCCGGAGGCGATTTTATTTTGCGAATAGAAGATACCGATCAAAAACGCTACGTTGAAGGCGCTACCGATATTATTTATAAGACATTGAAGCGTGTCGGTATGAATTGGGATGAAGGACCGGATATCGGCGGTGATTATGGACCTTACGTACAATCAGAACGCAAGCCACTGTATGCAGAATATGCTCATAAATTAGTTGAACTTGGAGGTGCACATTATTGTTTTTGCGCGCAAAAAGAAGAAGATAATGATGTGGATGAAAATGCGCCGGAAGCGCATGCTAAATTGAAAGACCCGTGTAAACATATTCCTTTAGAAGAAGCAAAAGCAAGGATTGCTGCCGGTGAACCGTTTGTGGTGCGTCAGAATATCAATAAAAAAGGTACATCAATCTTTCATGATGTGGTATATGGGGATATTGAAATTGATTATGATGAACTTGATGAGGGTGTATTGCTGAAAAGCGACGGATTACCTACTTATAACTTTGCCAATGTGATTGATGACC
>DEST01000019.1:13484-22709 GCA_002361365.1 Alphaproteobacteria bacterium UBA3307 | reverse complement strand
TCCGCAATTATACTACCTGTGCCATTATCAGCAGTAACAATAGTAACATTTTTAAGAGTTTTTCTAATATCACCGCCATTGCCTTCATTATACAAATCATAAATATTCAACGGAACATTATTCGTGGTCTGATTGTCTATATTAACCTTAGTATGATTATTATGAACAATAACATTACCCTCCACTGTACTTGATGTCCCCTCTTTGGCTACAATCTCTATTCCATTGCCAACAGTATTCAGAGGCAGATTAAACACATGAATTTCTCCATCTTTGTAAATCGCCTTGATATTACCATTGTTAACACCATCATTTAAATACGCACTCAAAGCATTGCCGCCGAGGTTGATTAAGTTCTTATCGCCTTCACCCGTAACAGGATCAATCGTGTTCGGATCAACAATCAGGTTTTCTTCTTTGAGCATATCATCGGTAATGGTAATACCTCTGTTTTTATATCCGGAAACAACATCACCTTTGATATTGATTTTTTCAGCTTCAACAACAACGGCATTTCCGCCAAACAAATAACTGCCGGCACCTAAATTAAATACTGTTCCCTCTTTATTTTGCTCCCAATTATCCGGATTGTCATTTATATCTACTTTATCGCTGGTTAATTCCGCTATTATTGCTGTTGGAGAAACCAGCGTTGTCTTGCCGGAATTAACCGTTTGCCCCATAAAGATTATCAAATTATTGTTAGTTACGGTCATCTGATTTCCGGAATTTATAATATCTCCCGTAAATATCGTACCGGATTCCCGAGCATATTTATCAATAAACGGACTGCTTGAATCATAATAGGTATTTATGGTTATACCTGATTTAATTCCCTGAGTTCCAGACTTATAGTGTACACCGTCACCATCGTCTGTGTCCCGAATATCGCTAAATTTACCTGTGTTACCCCAACCCCAGCCATACCAATAATAGAAAGCATACTCACCACTTACTGCTTTTTTGGTATCCATAAATATTGCATGGTTTTTACCATTGATGGTTAAGCCATTGCCGGATGCGCTACTACCGAAATCTATATCATTGAAAATCAATGAGCGGTTGGAATAATTATCAACCTGCAGCCCCGGCTGCGCCACGATTATATTGCCGTTGCCTCTGATATTATAGTTGTTGGTGCCGGAAATATTTACATTGGCTGTATCAGAATACAAATCGTAAAAGACGATGGAATAAAGTTCATTTCTATTCTCGTACTTTGCGTTGATGATTTCTTCTCTTTCAGTTCCTAACGCATTTTTTCTATTGACGAGATCTTGCCTTGATTGTTCATTTGCATTCAATTTTTCTTCATATTGTTGCAAAATACCGTCAAGCACCGACAATTCAGCTTTGTATTGCTTAATTTCATCACAAGAAGCGACGCTTGTTCCTTCAACAGTTTCCGTGGTCGGATTAGACACAGCAACATACTTATCATAAATAAGGAAATCACCACTGTTAGAAACAGCTATCTTGTTGCCAATCTCATTTTCCATATTCTTAATTGTTTGCTTCTGAGCATCGGTCAAGTTGAGGACTGTTTCTCCCATCATAATTGTATTAGAGCTATCATCCAAGAATTCACTCAAGCTGATTTCTTTATTTTGTTCTGCAATTTCTGCAAGCTTATTGTTATACGCCGTGCTATATGCTGCAACTAAGGTATTATATTGGTCTTCCGTTATTCTGTCAGCTTCATTGTCAGATGTTTTCACAATCAATCCCTTAACATCATCGCTGTCTGCTAAACGATACGCATCAAGAATAGTCTGCTTCTGAGCATCACTCAACGAAATCACCGAACTGTCTGAACCGGACAAGAAATCCGATATTGTCAGCGGTTTTAGTCTTTCGTTTAATTTAGCTTCATACGCATTAACTATCGCATTATATTGAGCTTCCGTTATTCTGTCAGTTTCATTGGCAGATGTCTTTATTACCAAATCTTTGATATTGGTCTCTTCTGTTGAACTCTGCAGTGCATTTTCAATGGTGGAAAGTTGTTCCCCACTTAAATTCACCTGTTCTGCCTCTTTAAGCACAATTTCATTGGAAGTATCATTCAAGAAATCCATGAGCTTCAAATTTCCGGCCTCTTCCTTTTTACTGTTGTAGGCCGTCATAATGGCATTATATTGGTCTGTTGTTATTTTGTAACCTTCGCCGGCAGATGTTTTAATCACCAAATTTTCGATATTCTTACCTTCCGTTGCATCTTTCAGTGCATTATTAATGGTGGTAAGTTGAGCTTCACTCAATGTAAGTTGTTCATCTCCAATCATAATCTTAGTAGATGTATCATTCAAGAAGTCCATCAGTTCCAAATTTGCAGATTCCGCTTCTGCCTTTTTACTATTGTAAGCCTCCATAATGGCATTATATTGGTCTGTTGTTATTTTGCCGGACTCATTTGTATTTGTTATTACCGAAGTTTTGAAATTTTCATCTATCGCATTAGAAATATTGAAAAGTTGGTCCGGAGTTAATTGTACCAATTCTCTTTCAGTCATAATTTTGTTAGAGGAATCAGCCAAAAACTCCTTCATACTCGGCATTTCAGATTTTGTCTTTTTACTGCCGTAAGCCGCCATAATGGCATTATATTCAGCTTCAGTTAACTTGTCGGTGTCACTTTCAGATGTTTTTATTACTCGAGCTTTAATATCAGCGTTAATCTTATCATTAAGACTACTGTTCTCATCCAGCAATTCATAATTTCCATCTGTTATATAGCCGTTGAGTTCATCCAACTTAGCCTGTGTAGCATCACGATCATTTTTGGTATCTGTTTTCAATTTGTTCAAAGATTCATTTTCTTTAGACAGTTCTGCGATAGTGCTGTCAATATTATTTATCTCGATTTCGATTGCCGCCAAAGAACGCTGTTTAACATCATCGCCGTCAACAGACTGATTATCATACAGTTTATAGTCATCATTGTAGAAGCCGAGTATAGTATCCATATCCACTGAACCGTCACGGTTGATTTTCATATAGCGGCTGTTGCTTTGTCCCGCAACCATCTTACCGTCAATTTGCAATGTCGGAATATGATATATTAAGGCATTGGATTTACTATCGCCCTTCTTAATAGGAATACCGAACAAAGCATAACTTACCGTCTTCCATCCTATATATGATGATGAATTTCCTACGCCCGAAGAATAGTTTACATCAATGCTCTTACCGGAAGTAATGTCACCGCCGGAAGCAATATTAAGATTGTTGTGTAAATCTTTTTTCAGCTCTCCGTTTTCCGTGGTTGTAGCAATAGCAGCGTGTGCCTCTGAATATGCGAACTGCTCCAGATTATTGGTGGAATTTCCCATATAGTTAATATCCACCAGATTACCGGCTTCCAAAGAACCGCTGTTATTCAGGTTGTTGTTAATATTAAGAGTTAAATACGACTCTGCCACCGGATCCTTAAAGCCAAAGTGATGAGCTTCAGCATTGGTACGGCTGGCCAAATCATTATTGGAATCGAAATTGATTTCCAACTCATTACTGGCTCTAACCTTAGAACCGGCAGCAATATTTATGTTATTGTTATTGGTAACCGTTAAGTAACTTCTTGCCCTCGGAACTGCCACAAAAGCTCCGGCTGTGGAGTCAACCTTTTGTTTAAACCCTGAGGCCGTTTTTGCACTAAGCTTTGCATTCTCACTGGCATTTAAATTTGAATTTCCGACAATGCCAATTGAACTGGTCTGATCAAGGGTATTTCTCAGTTCTAACGTTGAACCGGCAACAAATCCGCCGGCAGCACCGGTGTATGAAATGTAACCATTATCACTGGTTCTGAGGTCAGAAGAAGTTTTTAAGTCAATATTCTTAGCGTTGATTTTGGCATTATTCAAATTTAAGTTTGCCGCTGACGTAAAGTTACCTGTGTGATAATTTCCATAAACCGCTATCAATCCGCCGCCTCTGCTTGTAGCCGTATCTTTAATAAAGGCGTTATTTGAAACTTCATACTTAACATCACTGCTGGAATTTATATTCGTATTTACTAAATTAGTAGTGGTTGAAGTATTGAACGTGGTTGTGGTATTGCCCTCGGAAATACTCAACAAACCGCCGTGACCATCAGAAGAAGTCATATCAAAAGTATTGGTCGACTTGTTCTTTACATCCATAGCATTAACTGCTTTTTCTTTACTTGAAGAAGCGCTTACCGTTAGTACCGATGAGCCGGTCAATGTATTGGTTGCTCCGGCGTCACCAACATCAATAACACCGCCGGAACTGGAAGATTTATTCAAAACAGAACTTCTAGTCGTGTCAAAATCAACTGTTGCCCTATCTGCGTTCAAAGTGCCGCCGATATTACCGGTGGTGTTTGAGATAAGTTCAGATGTCAGTCTCATACGATGTCCGGCGATAAGACCGGCACTGACTGCACTGGCATCAGAACGAACTTCTGATTGATGTTTTGCTTTGATTTTAGCTTCATGAACACCATCGGTTCCGCTACCGATGATATTATTAACGCCGTCAACATCAACATTCAAAGTGCTTTCATCTTTAGCATACATAACAAAATTGCTGACACCGGCAAGGCTGACATTGGTTGCTCCGCCTTCCGCCTTAGCCGTAGATTTAAGGTCGGCATTGATATCTAAACCGTTTGCCGTATGTTCTTTTACTTTCAGTACTGTTGACGATGTAGCCGTATTTTTGGCCTTTGATGCTGTACCATTATAAAAGCCAAGTAAAGAAACACCGACATTGTGTATTTCACTTTTTGCCACAATACCTTCTTGATTAGAAGTTATATCTTTAGCGGTATTGATTGTTGTAGTGCCTTTATTGTTGATGGTTAAACCGCCAAGGCTGTCGATACCCGACTTAAAATCTGCATTCATATGAGCACCGACAGATTTAATGTTGGCAATATCGGCAAGCTGAACCGACGTCACATTTGACTTGGAATGTGCATACATTTTACCGTAATCAGTGGTAATTTCCAACCCATTGGTTTTAATACTTCCGGTCGCATTTTCAATAAGCGCGCGGTTAATGCTTTTAACCTCGTTCTCGTTCTTAGAAATACCAACCAAACTGGCAACCGAAACCTTAACCACAGCTTTAGCAGAATCCAGCTCGGTATTGGTGGTGGAATGAAGTGTCAGCTTGCCGCTGGTATCTATATCAACATTACCGGTAATCAACGCCGCACTCTTGTTGGTATCTGTATTCTCCGCAATATCGACAATAGCGTTAGCTCCGCTCACAATAACACTGGTACTGTCAACCACAGATTTGTTGTCGGACTTAGAAACTATGTTCAAATCCTTAGCCTTAACCGCGGCATTTTTGACTTGCGCCACCGTCTCAGAGGTGTTGTTATAAATGGCTCCGGCACCGGAAAGCGCAACGCCGGCCACCGTTACTTCAGTATTTTTCAACTTAACATCGGCTTTGGAATCGGCATTAACGGAAACATCTCCATTTGTACTTTCGACCTTGCCGCCGGAAATTTCCGCCAAAGTGTTGCTGGCGAGTTTAATATTCTTAACGCCGACATTAGCCGAAGCTATCCCGCCCGAAACATTGACATTTCTCAATTCCAACGTATCGCTGTTTTCTTTCAAACCTTTAATTTTGCTTTTAGCTTCAATTTTCGTATTGTTTGTTGTTTTTAGGTTGCCGTTTACTTCTGCAACCGCACCGGTTTTTATATCATCTGCCGAACTGGTCGGAGTGTATAAATTCTTAACATTAGATGCATCATCTGTGGTAGATTTGTTATATATATTTTGGGTATAACTTACCGCATCATTGATTTTACTGCCGCTTTCCGCTTCGGAATACGTAGCCGTGCGTTTGCCTAATCTGATAACGGCGACATCGGCGGCAAGAGTACCGGCACCCAAAGAAACGCCGATAATCATATTCTCCAGCCCGTTTATCATATCTGCAGTAACACTTGATGAACCGGCATTTATCTGACCATCGCTGTTTGATAAAATTTTCGCATTTGCCAAATTATTAGCATAATACAGATTGATATTGCCGCCAATGGCCGCTCCCATACCGGCAACTGCTATCATCCCCATACTATTTGTTGCAACGGTGTTATCTTTGGCATTAAGATTAAGCGCATTATCAATATTCATAGTTTTTGATTGAGCATCAACAATGGCAGTGGTTGAAGAATCAATCTGATTAACTAAAGCGTTTGCCACCGCACCTGCTCCAATAGCGGCAGCTGTCGCCCCGATTGTTTTATTATCCAACTTGCGGTCGGAATTTGCATTCAATGCCATCGACACCGCCTTGGTTATGGCATTGTTGTCGGCATAAGATTTTACGGTATTCTTATAAATATTCTGTACTACCCCCACAACCAAAGCTGCGCCTTGCGCGGTAAAGCCGATGGATAAAGCACGGTTTTTCATATCATCCATTTTACCTTTATTTGTGCTTATGGTAATGTCTCCGGCATTTTGAATTGTAGAATTCTTAATTCCGGCTTCGGTTTCAGATATAACATTATTCAAAACCAAATTCACCAGTAAACTTGCTCCCGTGCCGGTAACCGCCAATGCACCAATCCAGTTTTCGCTCTTAATGGCGGCATCAGCGGCAATAGCAATGGCGCTTGAGGTATTGATGGTGGCATTATCCATATAAGCCTTTGTATGTCCGGTATAATTATTCTTAATTGCCACCGCCGTACCGGCCACATTACCGGCACCGGCAACACCGGCATCAACATCAAAGGTGGAAGTATTGGTCTGTGCACCTATATTGATGGCGGCATCGTTAACTTTTGCATTCTTAATCGACGCATCCACCGTACCGTTATAAGTATTAACAATCGGTGCCACCGAAAAGGCTAACATACCTGAGCCCGAAACCGCAGCCAAAATATGGCTGGCATTCATATCTTCATTGGCATTGATGTTAATTGTTCCCGCGCTGATTTTGTTTTCTCCGTTTTGGTTGTCAATCTGCGCAATAGCCACATCATCTATCTTGTTAACAACCGTATTGGTATTAGCGGCAACCGTACCGGCACCGCCGCCGGCAACCACAATTTGCTGATTGTCTTTTTTGTTTGTGGCAATCAGATTGAGGGTATCGGCTATTTCCAGCTTGGAATTGTCGCCGATAAAGGCCTTGGTTTCACTCTTATCACGCATTACCAAAACATTGCCGCCGATTGCCGCAATTCCGGCACCGCCTATTTCACCCGCTACGATGTTTTTAATCGAATATTCATTAGCTACAACATCTAAATTGTTTGCCTTGATTTCGGAATTTAAGATTTCCGCTTGAACTTCATTATGAATGGATTTTACGATTGTTGCACCGGCAATTGCTACTGTTTTACCGCCGGCTACATTATAGAACATATTCCACTTGTCAAAGCTGCTACCTTGTTTCAAACCGACATAATTACCTTTATCATCTTTTTTAAGCATTTTATTTCTGTATGCGTCGGTTGTAACATCATCGGTTTCATATTTTTGGTTGGCATCTTTAGTTCCGCCCATAGAATTTACGGAAGACGCAAACACACTCATTTTGCCCGAGGTTGTTACATTTCCATTATTAACATAAGCATGAACCGTTTTGGAAATAACATCAACATTCACACTGCCGGCGATAACAACGGTTGCCGTACCGGCAGATAAAGTTCCGCCGCGGGTGTAAATGGTTGTATTATCCACGGCATTGACCAAAACCGATGAGCTCTGAGTTACGGTTCCGCCGAGCAGTGCCTCTACAGTATTTTTAACAATATTGGCATTGGCATTGGCTGCAACGGCGGCAATTTTGGTGGAGATACCTACCGATACCGGTATTAAATTCATCTCCTCAACCGCAGTTGCATTAACGGCAACACCTGCAGCTTTTTGAATTTTCGAACCGTTTTCTAAATTAGCTGTTATCGTATTATTATAAACATTGCCGATTAAATTCGGACCGACAACCAATCCTTTAGCAAAATCAGCTACCGCTGTTATGCCTTCCAACTTGTTGTCATATCCGGCCGTTATACTGATGTTACCATCGGAATTGAGTACCGAATTGTTAATGGCATCGGCAACCACATCCGACAAGAACACATTGGCGATACCGTTAATATTTATGGTCGCTCCACCACCGGTTTTAATACCTAAATTGGCGGCAAGAAACTTCAAATCTTCGGTTTCGTTAGCTTGAATATTCAAAGAATTTGACTTTGCAACCGTTAATCCGTCAGCTTCTGCCTTTATGGCGGACTTATTCACATTGATAATCGAACCGATGCCGACACCGACTCCGAATTTTGACGATTGAAAATCTACTGCTCCGGCCAAGCTCTGATTTTTTATATGCGCATTGGCTGTAATAGCAACATCGCCGGAGGCGGTTATGGTCGAATCTTTTGCCTGAGCGGTAACTCTGTTGCCGTTCCACTCCGTATTGACCGCGCCATCTAAGGTAAAGCTGGAACCTTTACCGGTACTCAACTCGGCAGCTACGGCAATGGTGTTATAATCTTGCTGCAAATCAGCATTAACCGTAACATCTTTTACATTTGACAATGTACTGCCGATAATTGCCGCAGTTATCACCTTTTTGCTGTAATTCAGCGTTGCGGCAATACCGGCACCTATATTTACTCCTTCCGATTTACCGAATCCGGCGGCACCGGTGATATTCCAAATCTTAGAATCATCTTTGGCTTCAACTTTGACATCTACATCCGGAACATTGTCTCCTTCTGTTTTCACGATGGTATTGTCGATTATTTGAGACAGTACCGTATTATGCAGTTTATTAAATCCAAACGAACCGCCGACCGACGCACCGAAAGAACCTTTAGATGCAATGCCAATACCGGCAGTAACATCAATCAAATCAATATCCGTATCGGCAGTTACATTTAATCCTGCGGCATTTGCCGAATTGAAATTGATGGTGCTGTTATCAACCAATGCTTTGGTTTCGGACTTATTGTTGTAGATATTTACACCTGCACCTGCCGATACCGTGCTGGATTTTGCCAACGCACCGTTAACCTGAACCGCTAAAATATCGTTATCGGCAGTTACATTGACCTCTTTACCCGCATTGATGGTTGAATTTTCAACTTTTGTGGTGGTTTTGGTGTAATCATTGGTCACATCGACCGCACCGGCAAGCGCCACTGAAATATTTTTTTGTGCCGTAGTCGGATTTGCCCCCGTACCGTCACCGGTTAAAGAAGTCGGACCTGCCGAT
>DEST01000019.1:0-13439 GCA_002361365.1 Alphaproteobacteria bacterium UBA3307 | reverse complement strand
TGAGAACTACTACTCTCTCTTCCATCTGTGCCGTTTAACCCCTTAGCCCCTTCTTGTGCCGCATTATTTCCATCTTCAGCGAACAAATCGCGCAAATTCATCACATCTTCTTCATCATCTTGCGCATTATCGACCTCGTCCATCCAGTTACCGGCATTTTGCATTTGTTGCGGTCTATCTTCATTGGTAGAGGTACCTGCATTTGCCGCTTGCTGAGTAGTTCTGTCTGTAGAAACACCACCGGCAAACGCACCTGCCATCAGTACATCAATTTTTTTAGAAGAAGTATCGGCAGTAACTGCAACATCTTTTCTTGCCGAAATGGTCGAATTGGTAACGGCTGCTTCAACTTCCTTGCTGATTTTCGTAACGTCTACCGAAGCACCGACGGAAACACCGGATCCTTCTTGTTGTGCATTAGCTCCGATTATGGAAACATTCATTACGGAATCTTTAACTTCTCTTGGGGTATTGACCGATAATTCACCGGTTTCCTCACTCAGTTCAACCGGATCGCCGTTTTCCCCTCCGGTTTTCTTCGGGGCAATCGAGGCTTTTCCGGCAACTACATTGATGTTATCCGCCTCAACTTTTTGCGTATCGGCAATATCGGCGATATAAGCTTTGGTTTTGCCGTCTATTCTCTGAACATTAACACTGCCTTGAAGCGCAAGCCAATTTGCCTTTCCGCCGGTCACCGCCAAATTGATATACCCTTCTTCCGAAGCCGCGTTCACATTTATATTGCCTTTTTTAGCGGCATTTTCTGCGGTTGGATTTTTGTTTGCGGCACTAACATTAGAACTTTTGATATAAGCATTTGCATTGTTGGTGTATTTATCAACCAACACCGAACCGCCGATACCAAACTTGGCGATTATTTCTTCCTCTTCCTGAGTTCTGTTTTCCTTAGCTTTGATTCTTTCAATCAGCTCATTCACACCGTCAATCAGAAAATCCACCTTGCCGGCACCGTTGTAGTTAATAACCGAATTGGCGGCATTGATGTTAACATTGCCATCGGCTGCATTGACGGTAGAATTTTCAATGAACGCATTGGTGTTATTCAAAATACTGTTTGCCAACACCGAACCGGCAATTCCGAATCCGTCTGATGTGGCTTCAGCCTTTACAAGATTATTAAATAACCCGTCCATATCTATTTTGTTGTTGCCGGCAAAATTTCTCGGCGATTTAATGCCGTTCCAGACTTTTTTGGCACTATCCAAACTCAAAAGATCGCTGAGTTTGGTATGGATAAATTCCGCATTCCAACTGTTTACAGAATCACCGCCGTCAAAGCTTCCGCCGACAAACAGTTCCAAATCCTGATTATCACCGACTTTTTGACCTATTTTAAGCTGCATCGGATTCATCGGCAACTGTGTGGTAGCGCTGATATTTACGTTTTTATCCGCCGTAATCGTTGCGTTATTCACAACTTTAGCATTATTGGTATTGTTTTGGTCATTAACAATGATGGCTGCACCGGCACTGAATTTTTTCGTTGCGCCGGCATTTGCTTCGGCTGTATTTAAGGTAAAATCTATCATATTTGATACAACATCAGCGTTACCGGTCGTTACTGTTGAATTATCAATGGCTGATGTTGAAGTATTTTGCTCGTCATTCCAAATTGCCGAACCGGAAATCTCTGACTGCACTTTATCCAATATATCGCCTATTTTACTCGTAACTTTACCCAAAAACTTTTTATTCAGCCAATTATAAGCCTTAATGGTATAGGTCGGATCATAAGTTGCCAAATCTTTGGTTTGTATATCATAATTTTGTGCTTTTGCCTTTACTTCGGATTCAACACTATTTTGCAGATAATTGATATTCTGCGCCAACAATTTAACTTTGTTTTCGGCGCTAATATTCGTTTGATTGCTTATCTTAACATTAGAATTTGTTTGGGTGTGATTGATAAGCATGGCGGCGGCAATACCTGTCTTCTCAGAATTTGCGCCGACATTTGAAATGTTTTTCATCTCAATGTTGCTCTTATTAAAGTCGATGGCTTTGGCGCTGAAATCTTTTGTTTCTACTGTAGAACCATCAACTTTTACATTTGCATCGGAGAAAATCGAATTGTTTAAAAGTGTTAAATTATATGCCGATACAGTACTCTGCTGTCCGCCTTGCTCACTGTTTCCCGAGCCTTGGTCGTTGTTTCCTGAGCCTTGCTCACTGTTTCCCGAGCCTTGATTGTTGTCTCCGTCGCCCGAACCTTGCTGTCCGCCGCTGTTATCGCCGTTGCCGGAGCCTTGATTGCTCTCTGTCGGCTTATCCGAAATTGCTAAAAAGTTAGAACTGTCATATTTGATATTATCTTCGGTTTGTGCAAGCGCGGTGAAATTAACTTCGCTTTCATCTCCAGTTGTTTTAATAGTTGATGCTCCCGATACTTCAACGTTTGATTCCGCCTTTACTCCAAGGCCGTAGAAAAACAGCGGATGCGAATCTAATCTGCCGGTGGATATATTGGTTACCGCTTCAGAATCAGCCTCAATATCAACCGAATCTTTGGCCACTATATCCGAGCCAAAAATGTTAACCGTTGCCGTAGCTTTGGCACCGTCAAAACCGGTATATGCTTTGTCGCTGAAATATTCTTTGACCATATTAACCGAGAACCACGGCAAATCAGTGCCTTCAGGAACTAATGGTTCGTCAGACATTTTATTCAAAATTCTCAATAAAAGGTCTATACCCAGAACGCTTATCCATTTTTCCCAAATTGGGTCCAACAACTGAATATAAGTCTGAGTTTTATTGACCGCGTTAGCTTTTATTGCAATTTTATCGCCGTAAATTTTAGAGGATAAAATCGTTACGGTTGCATTTGCTTCCGGCGCTACATCTTTGAACTCGTCCGGAATTTTATAACCTGTAGTTTTATCTTGTTGGTCTGTTCCGCCGGTATTACCTTGCTGTCCTTGTTGATCTGTTCCGCCGGTATTACCTTGCTGCCCTTGTTGATCTGTTCCGCCGGTATTACCTTGCTGTCCTTGTTGGTCTGTTCCGCCGGTATTACCTTGCTGTCCTGATTGACCGGATTGACTTGACTGTTCTGCCTTATTTGCAGCTTCAGAATAGTTTTTAATGATATCTTCGTCAACTGTTTTCACGGATTCGGCATTGGCTTGTATATCCACGTTATTTGCTACTATTTTAGCCCCTGTAATTGTAATAGATGACTCTGCAGAAGATAAAGACGATTTTTCATAGGTCTTATCAATGGAATATGTTGTTTCCTTACTGCCTTCACCATCTCCGGTTTTAATTTCCTCTTTGGTTTCTTTTTTAAGTTTCAAACCGGTATTTATCTCTGTTGTGGTTTTGTATTTTTTACCGTTTTCTTCCGAGGTTTTAACGGTGGTAATCACTTCATCGTTTGCTTTGTTGGTAACCAATGAAATTTTACCGTTTTGCAAATTAAAGTCACTGGCATTCGTAATATTGTTACTTACCAAAGAATTAAATAAAGCATCGACATCGGCCGCTTTGGTAATTACTTTTTGGTCTTGCACACCCGCAAAAATCGCCGCATCGCCGTTACCGGATTCGTTTTTCTGAACTTTAATCTGGCGGCCGTAAGCAGAGACTGCGTCTTTAGCAAAAACTTTACCGTTAATTTCAATCGTACCGGATGAGTTTCTGATAAGGCTTTTATAATTTTCGTTCTCAACATCAAATTCAACATCTTTAATATTTGCACCATAGTTATCTTTAAAGGATTTGTACGCATTTTCGGAAGGTGCCATCATTGTCAATGAGCCGACATTCAAAACACCGGAAGCGCCTACCACAATACCTTTCGGAGAAACAAAAATCGCATGGCCGTTATAAAAAGCATCGCCTTTGACAGTATTAACAATACCGTTAATGTCAACCTTATTGTCAACAAGGTTCACAAATTTGCTATATTCTTTAGTGTCTTTCTTGAATTGCAGATTCGCAATATCACCGTCACTTAATTCAAACTTTTCGTATTGTCTAAAACCGGTTTCACCGGAAATTTTATCAGCCGGAATATCGTAAACACCGTTATTCCCCGTCACTCCGGTAATGGTTGTTGCATAAACCGGCGCTACATTCAAAAACATCATGCTGTATGCCGTAATATACGACACCACGATGCGGAACAGGGAAGGTTTTTTCATTTTGAAAGTGTTATCAACAGTTTTTTTAATGCGTTTTTTGCTCATTTTTTGTTCCATGCAAATATTGTGTGACATTTTAAAAGCCTAATAAAGTACGGCTTTCGCTGATGTTATAATTTTTAGTTAACAAAATCAATAAAAAAATTAACTTTTCCTTAACCTTTTCTGTTGATTTTGTTCATTTTGTGTGTAAAATGATGTATGTTTTTAACACAAATCAAACTGGATTATCAAATGAAGAAGACTACATTATCAGCCATTGTTTCAGCATTAACCGCCGTCACTGCCGCTCCGGCTCTGGCGCAAACCGCACCTACCGTAATTATTCCGCAATTGGGCACAGTGCAACAACAAGATATTGACAGTGCCAAACGTCTTGAACTGGAGCGTCGCGGTATCCGTGATTATGATAACTTACAGTCCGGTCAGGAACAAAAGGCTAAAAAAGCCTCTGCCAGAGAAAAAAAGGCGGTAGTCAAAGCCAAACCGTCGGAATATAAGACCAAGGGCGTATATGTCGAAAGATTTATCATTGGTTCCAGTGAAATATTGAAACCTGAAGAAATCAGTGCCATCACTGCCGATTATGAGCAAAGTAACCTGATGTTTGACGATATTCGGGAAATGATAAACCGCATCAATGAACTGTATCTGGATAAAGGTTATGTTACGGCACGCGCCTATCTGCCTGAGCAGACTATAGAAAACGACACTATAAAGATAGAATTGTTTGAAGGCAAAGTCGGCAAGGTTGATATTAACGGCAACCGTTGGACGCACGATTCACACATCAGAAAACGCTTAGGTATGAACGAAGGCGAGGTTTTCAATATTCAAAAACTTGAAGAAAATATGCTAATCTATAACCGTTACAATGATAACATAGAAATTAAGGGAAATCTGAAAGCGGGCGAGACGGAAGGTACCACCGATGTGGATATAGATGTTAAAGAAAAAGCTCCGTATCACCTAATTGCCGTTACCGACAATGCCGGACGTAAGACTATCGGCAAACAGCGTGCGGGGTTGATAGTCGCTCATGACAGTTTGTTCAGATATCGAGACAGGCTTTCGGCCGGTTTTTATGCCAATCGCTATTCTTGGACTCCGTTTGTTGACTATAGTATTCCGGTCAATTCCAAAGATGGCCGTATCGGTGCCTCTTTTTCGCATAATAAAGCGGAAATCGGACATGGCGATTACAGCGATTTCAACATTGAAAGCCGTTCGCAAAACTATTCGATTTATTACACTCAGCCGATTATTCGAGAATTATATAAAGAATTAACCAGCACAACTTCCTTTACCTATAAGCGTGCGGTTACCAGCTTTGACGGTTATGATTTGTACGAAGATAAAATTCCGGAATTAAAAACCGGTTTGAATTTCCGTTATGATACCGAACGCGGAATCTGGTATTTGTCACAAAATGTATCTTATGCCGCACCATGGTTCCAGAGCCGCATTGATTATTGGAAGTTTGAAGGCAGTGTTTTAAGACTTCATAATTTCGGGCATCGTATTTTAGGGCAATTCCGCGGTAATTATCAATATATTCCGCAAAAGGTTATTCCTTATGCCGACCAAATGTCCGCCGGTGGATTTGGCACGGTCAGGGGATATTCGCAAGGCTTACTTACGGCAAAATCCGGTTATCAACTGGGAGCGGAAATTTATTTCCCGATTGCTCCGGAAAAATTCTATATACAATGTAAACCATACCGCACCGACGAATATGTCCGTCCGTTCATCTTTACCGACTATGCCGCACTTTATCCGTATAAAGGTAACGGCACGGGAGCTCAAGGATTCAATAACAGTGACATTTTGCTCTCATCAGGTGCCGGTATCCGTATTCAACTGCCTTATAACATAGTGTTTAAGGTAGCTTATGGTGTGCCGCTTCGCCATAACAAGTACGAATCACATCACGGGGGAGCTTGGAGTTTTGAACTCAGCTTTGCCCCTGATTTTAATAAGTTTTTTGAATAATTATAGTTTTTACAAAAAATATTTAATAACAAAAACAAACAGGTCTTGTCTAACTGACCTGTTTGTTTTATACATTATTTCAATAATTTTAAAAGTCCGACATTCTTTTAAACTACTTTATCGAATTCCTTTTTAAGCGGTCTATCAAACAGTCCTCGGATTGTAGATTTAATGTCCGCCCCCTCAAACACGACTCGATAAAGCGCTTGACAAATCGGCATTTCTAATCCTTCACGGTCCGCAATTGCCTTAACAGCTTTAAGCGTCCCTACCCCTTCAGCAGACTTATTGTATGCCTCGCCTTTGGCCAAGAGTTCTCCATACATACGATTGTGACTGTTTCGAGAAAAAAGAGTAGCCTCATAGTCACCTAAATGCGCCAAACCGTAAACCGATGCGGCATTTCCGCCCTTATGCGCAATCAACCTTCCGACTTCTATAGGCGCACGCGTCATCAATGCACCTTTCAAACCGTACCAATTAAGACCATCCAAAATGCCGGCCGCAATTCCGATAACATTTTTGAGGGCAGCTCCGACCTGATTGCCAATAATGTCCGTACCGTAATAAAAGCGAATCAAATTGCTTGACATCAGCTTAATTACACGGTCTTGTGTTTCCGGCTCATAACTGTCAATCACTGCGGCAGACGGAACATTTTTCATATAATCTTCAACATGTCCCGGACCGCCAAGAGTAGCTACATGAACTTTTTGTGTCATTTCAGATAAAAATACATCTACCAAAATTTCTGCCGAAGGTTCTTCCAACCCTTTCATCGCCAACAAAAATGTTTTGCCTTCAACATTATACGTATTGATTTGTTTAGCCAAACCACGTAAACCCTGACAATTAATTGAAATAATGATAAAATCATTTTTCAGTGTTTCTGCTAAATCCGTGGTCAGATACATATTATCACTTAAAGTCAGATACTCATTTTTGCGTTCGTTTTTCAATTCTTCATACGACGGCACACCGGCCAAACCATACATCAAAACAGATTCAACAGTTGTTTTGTTTGCCATATACCAGCCTAAAAAAGTTCCCCAACGACCACAGCCGATAACCGAAATTTGTTTCATTTGACACCTCGCTTAATTGTTAATCTGATTTATTATTAAATAAATAGAGCAGATAAACAACGGAAATAATAAATGATACACAATTTACTGATGTGCTTTGCGATGATGCAACTGTGAACGTACGGTTTGCACATAGTTATAATGACAAAACGAATCGTATGCACGGTCAAAACTATCCGCACCGTAGGTATAAAAAACCTTATTAGCCACATTGCGAATCGCTGAATCTATGGTTTCAAAAGCGGAATTATAGTCTGCATTAAAATTGTTGCGTTTGCGATTCTGAATAACATCGTGATACGCTGAAATCACTTCAATAGTTTTGTTGGCAAAGTCGTGGTCACCTTTAGCCGCAAAAAAGTTCATAATCTTCACGGTAGTTTGATAGAAGCATTTATTTATCAATATATTTCGTTGTTTACTATTTGTCCCGTCAACAATCATCGTAACCGATTTACTCCAACAAAAAACACGAGTAATGTATCATATTTTTTGCTGTTTGGCAATAGTAAAATGTATATATATCAAACTTTTTAAAAATTATAATCCCCTGAAACAGACTTAGTTCAGGGGATTATTAGCAGATACTATTTTAATTTTGTTTTCAAATCTCGTATTAACCCTTCTATACCGTCCGGAGACTTTTGAATATAAGAAGTATATTCGCTTCTGGCAGTTTGTGCCAAACTGACATTTTCGATGATTATATCGACAATACGCATATTTCCGTTGGTTTCCTTAACGCGCCATTTAACGGAAGCAGGTGCGCCTTCTTGCATCGGCACTTGAGTTGCCACAAAAATCTGGTCTGGGGATTTTGATTTTTCTGTTCCGAGAAACTCAAAATGTTTTCCCTTAAATTCGGTAAAACGCTCTGACCACGTTTGAATATTCAACTTGCGATATACATTGATAAATTCAGTACGTTGCTGTTCAGTTGCCGTGCGCCAATAACGCCCCAAAACAAATTTACCGATGAAATCCAAATCCAAATCTTGATTAAAAAGTTTAGTAAAACGCGTATCACGTTCACTTTGTGAAATATTGGCATTCACCAATTGTTCTATGCCTTGCGTTGTAACTTTTTTAATAAAATTTTCTGCCTTAGCACCATCTATTGCGGCGTCAGCGGTTGCCATATTCATCAACATTGTTGCCAATAAAGCCATAAACAATTTTTTCATTTTATTTGTCCTTTCCTATAAATATCAGTCATCCATATCGTCAAAATCAAAATCATATCCGGCATCTTGAGCTGTCACCTCAGTATTTCCGCAAACACCTATTTTAAGACGATTTTGAATGTATGCCGATTTAATTGTACTATACGGATCTACCGAATTTGCCGTCAAATTATCCAAAAACTCTATATTTTCTTCTCGCAAACTGATAAAACCGAGGGCCGTTATACCATAATACACCGAATAACGCTTCCAATCATCATTGAATGTTGAATAATAATCAGCCCAATATGTAGGGTTTGCAAACATATCGGCAACCATACCTGTAGCTGCGCGAGGTGTTGATGGTCCCATTATCGGCAACATAAAAAACGGTCCGTCCGGTACACACCATTTAGCTAAAGTGTGGTCAAAATCGGTCCGATTATTTTCCAGTCCCCAACCGGAGGCAACATCAAATGTTCCGAGCAAACCGAGTGTGGTATTAACCACAAAACGGCCGAGAGATTTGCCGGAATCGAGTATATCTCCTTGCAATGCGTGATTTATCACCGAAACCGGCTCTTTAAGATTGGCATAAAAATCGTGCACACGTTCACGCACAAAATCGTTAGTTATGGCGCGGTATCCTTTAGCCAACGGCTTAATCACAAAATAATCCGCAGCGGCATTAAAATTAAACACTGCCCGATTATAGCTTTCTAATACCGAATCCGTTTCTTGTGCCGACAATGGCACTATATTCAGCATTGTCAACATTATTGCAAGTGTATATACTCTTGTTCTCTTACTCATCTTATTATCTTACCTTATACATTTTTGGCATAATATATAATCTAATCTGCAATAAATCAATCAAAAAAGATTCAAAATGGTATGTAAAAATAATCGAATCGTTTTTCAGCTTCATAATCTGACTTTTTGGGGAGTTTTTGCCTTATCCGCTTGGTTTGCAATTAAAACACCATAATTTTATCATATAACAATGAAAAAATAAGTCCCTAAGGTGCTCGACCAAAGGGACTATCAAATATTAACCTCATAAATAAACCCATAAAAAAGAAAAATCAAGGTATCTCGCGATAGCCTAATTTTTCTCTGCGCGCTCATACTTCTCAGCATTTAACACGCAACAAATTCATTTAGAATGTTTAACTAATCAGGTTTGCCATATGAAAACGATATCTCACGACATCTTTTGCTTTCATCTTTTGTACTATTTCTATATTGTTATAAACATTATTTGTGATAAAAATTTCTACATAATTCAAATTACGAGTAGCTTATATGGCATTTATTTTCTTTTGTCAACAAAAAAATAAATAAAAAATCCCCTGATTAAGAATTTCAGGGGACCAAGCAACGCTTTACTTGATGTAGCGACAAAATATTGTTTCACTTTAAAAAACTTAGTCTGTTCTGGGTATCTGCCGATAGCCTATACAAACCTGTTTATAAAAATTATCAACAACTTCTATAAACAAATATTCTAACTCAAAAAAAATGTACGCTCCGCGCAAATCGATATATCTCACATACCTCGAGTGCATCAAATAAAGATGTTTAACTATAATTTAAATGTCTAATGATAGTCACAAAAATCGCTACATAATTTCAATATGTTTTTAGTTATAATAACTCATATTCCGAAAGTCAACATTTTTGTGTAATTTTATAAAAATTAACTACATTTTGGTAATTTTATGTTTATGTAAAAATAAAGGAGATAAAAATGGCACAAAAATCTTTGTTTAAAAAATTTATGGGATTGTTTTGGAAACAAACTTCCAAACCTAATGGTAACAATCTTTCGGCAAGAGAAGCCATAAATCTGCAAAATGCTTATATTGCTTCGGGTTGTATAGCCGATACACCGATAACCCCGCCGTATTCGGAAATTTTGCGACAATTGGAATCCCCTGCTCCGGAAATATATTCGGCTGCGATTTATTATTTGCAAAAAATTGCTCTTAACGAACCACAGCAAAGAAATAATATTCTACAAGACTTAAACAACTATCTTGCAAAAAAAAATAAAATTTCCCCTCAAAATAAAGAATTGTTGCTGCAAGCAATTGCTGAAATTCGTAAATTTGTCGGCAACTGATGCTTAGTGATACTTGACGCCGCCGGTAAAATTTTTATCTAGTTATTGGGGTTTTACTATGGCAGAGCAAGATAATATACAACCAACACTCTCGGCAAAAAAACAAAAAACAACCGGTCAGAGCCGGCGATGTGCTGTTGATAGAATTTCGTCATCGCGCTGTTGTTGACAGCATCGGTCGCCTTAAAGAATTTGTTTATAAAAATACGGAAGGAAACATTATCAAAACCACATTCAGACAAAATAAGCGCGGCACGGAAATTATATTTACCGATGGCACCTGTGTCACTTTGCACAATAGCGGACTGAATATTTCACGTCACAATCTGCAACTTAGTTTTGATAAACGGCAAGAGTTTGCCGCAACATACATTGATACTTTGCGTATTCCGCCGCAAAACTTCAAATCAGGTAACACACGCTGAGTTTTATTTGTTGACAATCCTAATCCTAAAATGCTAGAATCTTAGCAGAAAGGAGATATGACTATGACAACATACATTATCATCGGCGGAATTGTATTTATGATTCTTTTTATTGCGTGGCAATTTGTATAAATGTTATTTTTTTAAACGCGCCAAAACAGCAAACGGATTCTCTTTCGATGCTGCAATATCCGGTGATGAATACTTAGAAAAGTCAAATACTTCACCTTCTGCCCGCGGATAATCTTCCAGATTTAAGGCTATTTGCTCAATGCATATATCCGCCAGATTTATTTCACCGTTTATAACAATATCCGGAACCTCATCATAAATACTTTGTTCTGCGTTATGAATATCTTGATAAGTAGCTTTGGTATCAAACCATAATTCAAACGGAGTCGCTATATTTGTAGCAAAATTCTCTAAGCTGATTACACTTTTTTGCACAACAGATGCCGTAACTTTACCCCAGAGTCGCAACATATTTTCTTTTTTATTAAATTTTAAGGATAAATCTGCTTCCAAAGATTTTACATCTTCTACTTGCAAAACCTGCCTTATGTCCTCAAGCTCATCAGCATCTGGAAGCAGGTGATAATGGTATGTATTTTGATTTAATTCATTTATTTTCACCGGATACGAAAATTTTTTTTGCATTTTACAATCCTTATGTTATATATAAAACTGTATTAAATATAAATATAAGGAATCAGACAGATGTCAATACGTAATTTGTTTTTTCTGGCGGCCTTGATTTTTTGCACGGCTTGTTCTTCGGATTTGTTTTTGGACCATACCGGCAATATGCCGGAAGATAGCCACATCAAGCAAGTTAAAATCGGGCAGACCAAGGAACAGGTTTATGAAATTCTCGGTTCACCGAGCTTGGTTGCAGGTTTGAGCAATAATCAATGGATTTATATGGAAACTTCTATCAGACGTGTTGCCTTTATGCGTCCGACTGAGTTGGAACGTAATATTTTAGCATTGTCTTTTAAAGATAATAAACTTACACAAATTACCAAGCGTACACTTGCTGACGGCAATAATATTTCGATAGATAATGATGAAACCAAACCTGCCGACAGAGAACTCGGCTTTTTCCGCAAATATTTCGGCGGAGTCGGGCAATATCAAATGTTTGGCAACGGCAAAAATATAAAGGATATGTAACGTGATAGAGAACTTAACAGAAAAACTGACCGAGACACTTTCTCATTTCGGTATTATCGGACAAATAGGCAAAGTATTTGAAGGTCCGCTGATTACAGACATTCAATTTCTGCCGAATACCGGAACTAAATTTACCACTATTGCCAATTCAATCAAAGATATTGCACGAGAACTCGGAGTCAGCGGAGTCAGAGTTGCTCCGGTTATCGACTCGACCTATATCAGTTTTGAAATTCCTAATCCGGACCGCAAAACCATAGATTTTGTGCCGCTATTGCAATCCGAAGAATTTTTAAGCGCAAAAGGCGCACTGCCGATTTTGATTGGCGTAGATATGCATGGTAAACCGGTTATGAAAGATTTGGCAAAAATGCCTCATCTGTTGGTGGCCGGTACGACAGGTTCAGGTAAATCGGTAGGATTGAACTCATTTATTTTGTCGCTGGTTAATAAAAAATCTCCGGACGAATTGAAATTGATTCTGGTCGACCCGAAACGCATCGAGTTCAGTATGTATAATAAACAACGCTATATGCTGTGTCCGGCGGTGACGGATATGAGTATGGCCGCACGCTGGCTTGAAAAACTATGTGATGAGATGAATGCTCGCTATGCCGTATTTGAAAAAGCAATGGTACGTAATATCGGCGAATATATCGAAAAAGGCAACAAAATGCCTTATATAGTTTGTGTGATTGACGAATTTGCCGACTTAATTCTTTTTGATAAAAACGTAGAAAAGCAAGTACAGATTCTGGCGCAAAAATCACGTGCTGCAGGAATACATTTGGTAATTGCAACTCAGCGTCCGTCGGTTGATGTAATTACCGGTGTTATCAAGGCAAACTTGCCTACGCGGCTGTCGTATAAGGTTTCTTCTCCGACCGATTCGATGACCATATTAAACACCGCCGGAGCAGAAGATTTGCTCGGTCGCGGCGATTCGCTGTTACTTGAAGAAAACGGCACTTTCACTCGTACGCTTGGTGCTTATGTGCCAAATGATGATATTATGAGCCTTTTGGCCCCGCATCGTTGTGAAATGTGCGATATCAATTATGACGGAATTATTACCGGTCAACAAATTCAATCCCAAACCGCTGAATATATTGCTCAGCAAGAAAAAGCCTCTGCTGAAGCGTTGAATAATACGCAACAACAGGGATTTATTGCCAGAGTTCAGGCTTGGTGGAGCAAACTCGATAAAACGTGGCAAAGAAGAATTGTTAATATCGGAATTGCATTTATTACTGCGTTAGTGACAAGCAAGAATTCCGGTAAAAACGCAAAAAAATCAGCCATTCAGA
>DEST01000061.1 GCA_002361365.1 Alphaproteobacteria bacterium UBA3307 | reverse complement strand
AAAACAAAAACCACCCTAAATTCCTTTAAGGTGGGGAGTTCGAAACTGCACACGAACAGTCCGGCGTATTCAATATATTCCGTCGGCTCCCCATTAAGAGGAGTTATTAACGTGTGAGGAGTTTCGACACTCCGCCGCCGACCTCTCGCCGACAAAGGTCATACTAAGATAACTCTATAAAAATGCAAGCAAAAATTTTATATTATAATAATGATTGACAAGCAACATCAAAAATAATTGCTTTAAAATAAGGAGTGCCCGAGATTTCCTGTTGAGGATTCTCGGGCACTTTGCCGCAACTCATCATCGCTTAACGAAACGATGCGTTGCAGGCGGTGTTGTTGGTGTTGTCGGTGTAGTCGGTGTCGGTGTCGATGCCAACTCCTTGTCGGCAGTTTCTGCCTGAGGAGCCGAGACCTGAGCCAACTCCGTTGCACCGATTACCGGTACGACCGAAGTCAGCGCTGTCTCGCGTGGCACGGTGCGGAAATGCTGCAACACGGCTGTTTCTCCGTCCACATACCACATCTCCACATGCTGTCCGGCAAGAGCCTTCAGCCACTCCTCATTCGAAGAAGTGTACTTGGTCTTATCCGAAAGGAACACCTCGGCAACATCTGCCGACTCGTCGTAGCCTACGCTATCGATTGCGAGGACATTGTAAAAGACGTTGCTCTTGTGAGCCAGCGTCCTCACGGAACCATTCTCGCCGTCATAGGCAACGAGAACGTACTCCTGTGGCGCCTTCTTTACCCTCTTATACAAATAGGGGTTAAGAGGCAAGCTCTCAGGACCTGCCTTGGCTACGAAGCTCTTGCCTACCTTGGCCACCGCTTCAAGACCGTAAACCTTCTGCGCATTTGCAGCGAGTGCGAGCGCAGAGAAAACAACACTCAGGAAAAAAAACTTCTTCATCTTTTTTTGGGTGTGGGTATGGTCAGCAGTATCAAAATGCAAAGCGTATCATTATCCGGCATCGCAACTCAACTGATTACTATTGTTCGTCAGGAGTAAAAAAGCGCCAAATTCAGAATATCACACTGCACATCTCAACCGCCTCAGCCCCACTTTATAAGTGAAACAATAAATTTCTTTTTAACTGTTCAAGATATTTGTCGATGTTGCAAAAAACAATCGCCACCCATCTCAAACAACTCGGAATATTTTGTTTAGAAACCAAAAAACAAAGAGAAAAAGAATTTTCCCCCTTATAATATCATAATGGTTTCTATAATAATTTCTTATAAACATCTACATATTAGCACAAAGATTCCGGCTTTGCAACTATTTTTTGTCAAAAATAAAGAAAAATTTAAAATCCGCTGTTATTTACCCTGTCGTTTCAGCAATTTTCTGCCCAAATCGTATAACAATGCCAACAAAATCAGCACTCCGCTCATTGTCAGCGGAATTTTATTGCCATAGCGTCCGAAAAATGTTTGATACGCTTCGTCCGGCTTAACCAAAGCATCTGTAGCCGCCTTTACCCCGAGCGGAATTTGTGCTACAATCTCTCCATACGGATTTATCACTGCGCTGATACCGCTATTGGCACTGCGTACAATTGAGATTCCCTCCTCTGCCGCCCGCATTTGCGCTGCCGCCAAATGCTGATACGGACCGGAGCTTATGCCATACCAACCATCATTGGTCAACACCACTGCCCATTTAGGCTTTAGCGTGCCTTTTTGTACTACTTCATCCGAAAAAATAACCTCATAACAAATCAGCGGCGCAAATGCCGGATAATCCCCGACTTGCAAAATTTTATACTTTTCTCCGCGCCCGAATTCTGCCACAATATTGGTCAGCGGCTTAATCCGCTCCGGCAAATATTTTCTAAACGGCAAAAATTCGCCAAACGGCACTAAGTGATTTTTATCATACCATGTGACCATTCTGCCCTGACGATTAAAAACCCCAAACGAGTTATATACCGTGCGTTCATAACTGTCATCTGTACGCCGCAAAAATCCGCTGAGCAAATAGCCGTACGGCGGTATTGCTCTTGTCAATTTGCGGATATGTTCATAATCATACAAAACATCATACGGATACGCCGTCTCTCCCCATATTGTAAAATCAACATAGCTATTATCTTGTGCTCTGCTCAGCTCTACATAGGTTTGCAAATTTTCTTCCCAAATTTCACGGCTCCATTTAAGCGTTTGCGGAATACTCGGCTGTACCAAACGTACTATCAGCGATTGTCCGTCCGGAATTTTTGGCCTGTTTTCCAGTGCGTTACCGCCAAAAATCCAAATCCCAAGCCAAGCACACAGAACCAATCCGCCAACGGCATAAAACCTTTTTCTAGTCGGTTTTAGCAACCACAGTGCCCAAATGGCAGATAAAAACACTAAAATCAGCGAAACACCATAAGTGCCGAATATTGATAAAATATGCATCATTTCCGAACTAAATGTCAGCACCGAACTGATTGGATTCCATGGGAATCCGGTAAAAATAAAACCGCGTAGCCATTCACCAATCAAGCACCATACCGCCGCCAAAAGCATAGACTTTGTCACCACATTACGCCCCAGCTTTGTTGCCATAAACGGCAAAATCGCAAACAATCCGAAAAATGCTCCGTTCAAAATCAGCACAATCGGGTACAGCCAACCGGTTTGCGCAAAATCCACCAACAGAGCATTCCCAATCCAATAGAATCCGAAGCCAAAATATCCGAAACCAAACCAATAACCTATACCGGCAAGCGCGCTTAACTTATCATTTTTACACGCCAAAAACATTGCTCCGGCAAAGGCAACAAACAACGCAAAAGTATAATAAAACGGCGGTAACGCTGCCGTAAGCAGAACTCCGAGCAGTAACGCTGTTGTTTTCGCGTATTTTGCCGCAACATCTATTACATTTTGCCAAAACACTGCCGAATTTCTTTGCTCTCTGCTTGTTTGCACCATCGATTCGTTTGCGACATTATCTACCTTTTGAGCTGATTTACGCACAGATTTATTTGTAACCGCATATTTGCGCTTTACCGGCTCTTTTTGCACTTTTTTTGCCGGCTTGCTTATCGTTTTTATGTTTGCTGATTTTACTGTTTTTCTTGCAGTTTTAGACGTTTTTTTAACCGTTGCTTTTTTTGTTTTGGCGTTTGTTTTTTCAGTCACCGTTATTCCCCCTCGTATGGATTCGCTATACCTAAGGTTTGCAGGATTTCTTTTTCCAAATTTTCCATATGCGCCGCCTCGTCTGTTTCAATATGGTCATACCCCGAAAGATGCAAAAAGCCGTGTGTCAACAAGTGGCAAAAATGCGCATACAATGTGATTTCTTGCTCTTTAGCTTCTCGCTCCATAGTTTCGTATGCCAGAATAATATCACCGAGTTCGATTTCTTCAAACGGTTTGTTCTCTGCCGAAAAATTCTCAAAATCCAAATTGGCAAAGGACAGAACATTTGTCGGTTTATCCATGCCGCGAAACTCTTTATTGAAGCGATGAACAGTTTCATCATCGCTCAGACAAACATTCACTTTCAAAGGTTTTTCAGTGTATAAAAACTCCGGTTTTTCATATATTTTCAAATAGCTGAAAGCGGCGGATTTAACTGTTTCCGCCACCTGTTCGATGTTTGCGATTGCCGATGACCAACGCTCGTCTTCAATCGTTGTTTCTAAAATAACTTCAGACATTTTCGTAGCGTGCTGCCTCTTGTGTGCGTTTGCTTTTTTCTTCGTATGCTTTGACGATTTTAGCCACCAATCCATGACGCACCACATCTTCCGAACTGAATGCAACCGAAGAAATGTTCGGTACATTTTTTAATGTATCAAGCGCATCACGCAAACCGGAAATCACTCCACGCGGTAAATCTACCTGACTTAAGTCACCATTAACCACCATACGCGAATTTTCGCCCAAACGAGTTAAAAACATTTTCATTTGCATTGGTGTGGTATTCTGCGCTTCATCTAAAATAATGAAAGAATTGGCAAGCGTACGACCGCGCATAAAGGCAAGCGGCGCAATTTCTATCTCGCCGAGTGCCAATTTTTTATCCACCTGTTCTGCCGGCAGCATCTCATATAAAGCATCATAAAGCGGACGCAGATACGGGTCAACTTTTTCTTTCAAATCACCGGGCAGGAATCCCAGATTTTCTCCTGCTTCCACCGCCGGACGCGACAAGATAATCTTATCAATCGTTCCTTCTAGCATCATGGAAACCGCCAATGCCACTGCTAAATAAGTTTTACCGGTACCCGCCGGTCCCAAGCCGAACACCAACTCATTTTTCATCATTTCTTGGATATATTTAGCTTGGTTAGCCGAGCGCGGATAAATATAACGCTTTTTGGTTTTAAGCACAATATCAGTCAGATTATGCTTATCATCTTCGGTATGTATATCTCCGCTCATTCTGACAGCGGCTTTTACTTCCTGCTCCCCGACATCAACTCCGCGGCTGACCTTATTATATAGCATTTCAATCGCCGTTTTGGCATTTTCCACATCGCTTGCGCTGCCCTTTACCGTAATTTGATTGCCAAAGCTCAAAATCTCGACATTAAGCATTTTCTCAATCAGACGCAAGTTGCTGTCTGCCTCACCTACAAGTTGTTGCACTAACTGATTGTTAAACAGTTCAAAACAAATTTCCGCCATATTATATCTCCTCTCCGGTAAGTGAATTAGTGGTAGCTTCCACAATTTTCACATTTACAATTTTATTCATATTAGCACTTTTTGTTTCAACATGCAAGTTTTGCATATATGGTGTGCGCCCGATAAGCTGTCCCTTATGCCGTCCTTTTTGCTCTAACAAAACCGGCATAACTTTTCCGACGCAACTTTTATTAAACTTAGTCTGATAATCAAAAAGCAAAGTTTGCAAAATTTCCAAACGCTCCTTTTTGACTTTTTCTTCCACCTGATTTTCCATTACTGCCGCCGGAGTACCCGCGCGGCGACTATATTTAAATGAAAATGCCTGAATATATTTTACTTGATTGACCACATCGAGCGTTTTTTGAAAATCTTCATCGTTCTCCCCCGGAAAACCGACAATAAAATCCGATGACATTCCGATGTTCGGATTTGCCTTATGTAGTTTTTCCACGATTCGCAGATAGTCTCCGGAAGTATGCCGTCTGTTCATGGCTTTTAAGATTCTGTCCGAGCCGGATTGTATCGGCAAATGCAAATACGGCATTAAAACATCTATATCCTTGTGACAGGCTATCAAATCGTCGCTCATATCCGCCGGATACGACGTGGTGTAACGAATGCGTTTTACGCCGTCAAGTTCGGCCACTCGATGCAATAAATAAGCCAAATCACGCTCTTTGCCGCTTTCATCTTCGCCGTGGTACGAGTTCACATTTTGCCCCAAAAGATTGATTTCCAGCGTGCCTGTATCCAAAAGACGCTTTGCTTCCTTAATAACATCCGCCACCGGCCGTGAATATTCCACTCCGCGCGTGTACGGCACCACGCAATAGGTGCAGAAATTGTTACACCCCTCCTGAATTGCTAAAAACGAACACGCCCCTTGTGCTTTGTTTTCCGGCAGAAAATCAAACTTACTCTCGGCCGGAAAATCCGTATTCACCACACTTTCGTGTTCTTTATCCGCCTTAATTTTGCGCAAAACTTCCGGTATCTTATGATACATCAGCGGTCCCAAAGCAAAGTTGACATACGGTGCACGCTTGATAATCTGTTCATCTTCCGCCTGCACCACACATCCGAGAACACCGATAATCGTGTGTTTACCTGCCTCAAAACGTTCATCGGCAACTAGTTTTGCCCGTCCCAAATCGGAGAACAGTTTTTCCGCCGCTTTTTCACGGATATGGCAGGTATTAAACAACACAATATCGGCCTCTGCCTGCTTGTTTGTTTCTTCATAACCTTCATTTTTCAGCATATCGGCAATACGCGATGAATCATACACATTCATCTGACAACCGAAAGTTTTAATAAAATATTTTTCAGACACTTTTCTTCCGTTCCAAAATTCAAACCATATATAATCCATACGCCAATCTGCATTTTTTTTCAACACTTTTTTCTGTTGCAAAATTTATTGATTACATATAATATGCCTTTTATGGTTATTCATAAGGAGTAATAATGTCTGATATTACAAACATTTTACCATCATATCTCAACACCGCTTCAGCGGAAGAAAAAAGTGTATTCTTCCAAGTATTGTTACATTTAGCCGATGCCGACGGATTCATTGATAAAAACGAAATTACGTTTATCAAAAAAACAGCACAATCGAAAGGAATTACCGACTTGAATGTACTGGAAGATTTTAAAGATGAAGATAAGATTCTACAAAAAGTAAAAATCATTAAAAACCGCCATCTGGCGATGGAATTGATACGTGAAATGTGTATGCTTTCCCATGTCGACAACATACTTTCTGACGAGGAAACTCTTTTTATCGGGAAGGTGGGAATCGCTCTGAATATTGAAATGGAAAAAATCGAACAAATCAGTAACTGGGTTATCGACCATATTTTCTGGCTGGAACAGGCAAAGGTCATTTTTGAGGAAAAATAATTTATGGGACGATATGAAAAATGCGCTTATTTTGATGCATTGTATGAAGCAACAATACAATGCTTTTCCGGTATAGATGCACAAACCGCACGCACCATTTTGCGCGAAGCAATTTTGGCGCCTAACGACTATACGGTTGAATTTAATGCTCAAGAATATAACAAACCGCAACTGATGACATCTATTGCCGATACAATAACTCAAAGTTGTTTTGAGCAAACACCGCAGCAAACCCACTATTTGTTTGTTGAACAAGCGGCTGAAATCATAAAACATATGAATGACGGCTATATTACCGATGAAGATTATGCCGAACGCCAATTATTTTTACAAACGGCTGAAAAATGCGAATTTTTATTGTTTACGGCGTACTGCTTGTTTATGACGGCAAATTATTCGGGACAATCGCGTCTGAATGAGATATTGCTCAATATTATCCGTTTGCGAGAGCTTAATGATTTAATCAATAACTACACTCGTAATGAGCAAGGCGTAACTACTGACAGAGAAGAATTTGAGCGGGCCAAACCGATTTATAAAATGCTCAAATCTTTGCAAACCCTCGGTTACGATTATAACTTTAGCCCCAAGGAACGTGAAAGCTTAAATATAGACCACGAAGATGATACTGATTTATCTGATTCGTTTAATCACGAAAATTGGCTTAAGCGGATTATGCTCTTACGTTTGCGGCAAGAAACTGCCGATTTGCCTGAAATTGCCAGCGGTTTTGTTCCGCCGCAAAATGAACCTTTGCCGACGTATGCCGACGATGTAAACGCAAAAATTGCACAATTGCGTGGTACTTTTAATAAAAGAAGGTTTGACAAAAACCGTTTTCTTGTGCTAGAAAAATCTAAAGCGCCGCTTGCAATCGACGCTGACAGTATGGAAGATATTAATTAAGGAGAAAAAATAAATGGGAATTCTCGGAATATTTATTTTACCGTTTTTAGATATGCTAAGCTTGATTATAGATATTTATTTCAAGGTAGTTGCTGTTGATGTGATTCTGTATTGGATGTTGCATTATAAATTGATATCCGTACACAATCCGTATGCCGAAAAATTTATGGAAATCTTAAAAATGCTGACCGAACCGGTATATAATCTGATTCGCAAAAAAGTCAAACCGCTTTCCGGTTATGATATTGCGCCATACGCTTTGCTGTTTGGTCTGATATTAATCGGTTCATTTGTGGCTCGTCTGACCAAATGGATAGACAGCTATATGTAATATGTGTTTTTATGAGCCATATAAGACCGGTTGCGCCATTCGCATCAAACTGACTCCGAATGCTGCTTTTTGCGGATTCGGCAGTTTGTTTATTAATGCTGATGGGCAAACATATCTTAAAACTTATCTGACCACTGTGCCGGAAAAAGGCAAAGCCAATAAGGAGCTTTTAAAAATGTTGGCTAAAGAGTTGCAAATTTCAAAACAAAATATCGAACTTTTAAGTGGTGCTACCACACACTTGAAAAAACTTTATTTGCAAACTCCGCTCACACCTGAACTGATACAAAAGCTGAATAATTTGATAAAGGAAAATTGAAATGACGGCACAACTTATTGACGGAAAACAAATTGCGACACAGATTCGCACCGCACTGAAACAACAAATTGCACATTTATCGCAAGTACCGCATTTGGCGATTGTGTTGGTAGGCAATGACGACTCAAGCCTGATTTATGTGCACAACAAACAAAAAGCCGCAGCCGAAATCGGGCTGAAAACCACCTTATTTCATCTGCCGGAAAACACCTCTGAAAGCGAATTACTTGACCTGATAGAGTGTTCTAATCAGGATACTTCCATTAACGGCATAATTGTTCAACTTCCTTTGCCATCGCATTTAAACACACATCGTGTCATCAACAGCATATCCCCGCTCAAAGATGTAGACGGCTTTCACCCCTATAATACAGGAATGCTGCAAAATAACGAAAAACCTTATTTTATTGCCGCCACCCCACTCGGAATTATGAAATTAGTACAATCGGTTTGTCCGAATTTAAGCGGCAAAAATGTGGTGATTATCGGCGCTTCGCTGATTGTAGGTCGCCCGCTCGCCACTTTAATGCTCAATCAGGAATGTACTGTCACCATCACCCACATACACACAAAAAATATAAAAGAATTAACTCGCAAAGCCGATATTTTGGTGGCAGCTTGCGGAGTTGCCAAACTGGTTAATGCCGATTGGATAAAGCCGGATTCGATTTTGATAGATGTCGGCATCAACCGTGAAAACGGTAAAATTTGCGGCGATATTGATTTTGCCGATGTTGTTGCCAAAGCTGCCGCCATTACACCGGTACCGGGCGGTGTCGGACCAATGACTATTGCTATGCTTTTGCAAAACACATATAATGCACTTTTGTTACAACAGCAAAACCTTTAAGTTTTGTAAATTGTGATTATATCTTCTTTTGCCAGTAGAAAGGAGATATAATGCAAACTTCACATCTCGGAAATATTTTTTATTATGATAACCATAAAGGCAAGCTCTCGGCATTTGCCGATATGTATGAACACCAATCTTATCAAACTTTTGTAACCGACAACGCATTTCAGCTACTACGTTATGCACGCGAAATTCCTCCTGATGTTATGATATTTAATTTGCAAAATATCGAAAAACCGGTAAAAGCAACCATAGAAAATTTTGAAAGTCAGACTATGAGCACTAAATTTCCGATAATCGTTATGCGCTCGGATTCCCTAGCATTTACGCCTCATCCGCGCATTGCTCACTATCTGCGTTTGCCACAAGATTTTGCTAAAATGGCAGAAATTATAGAAAGTTACAGTACCGGTCAAAAAAGCCCGCAATTTATGTTGCTTGATTCGTATTCGGAAAACTCGGACAATTTACATAATGCCCTAAACAGTGGAAATTATACATATTTTGAAGTACATAATATTGACGCGGCAGCTCGCTATCTGCAAAATAATTATCCGCAAAATGTTTTGGTTGAATACACACCGCAATTTATATCGGCACGTCACACTTTGCCTCACCCGCGCATTTTTTATGTGGATAGACATAGCATCAATGCTGAAATCGCAAAATTTTTGCACTAAGATTACAGACAAAATATGCTGCAGCAAACTGAAGGACTTCTATGTTTTTTACCAGACAACTACGCCTTATTTATGATAAAGTACTCCACCTTTCCGGCTCAAAACACGCTGTTTTGTGGTTGGCTGTATTTTCGTTTGTTGAAAGTTCGTTTTTTCCGATTCCGCCCGATATTATGCTGATTCCGATGATTTTAGCTACTCCGCAACAAGCGTGGAAGATTGCCGGCATTTGCACACTTTCAAGTGTTATCGGAGCATATCTCGGTTATGTTATCGGATATTATTTTTTTGCACTCATTGCCGAACCGCTCTTAAATTTTTATGGTTACTTAGATAAATTTAATGAATTTAAGCATCTGTACACCGAATATGGCGCATGGATTGTATTTGGAGCAGGTATCACTCCGTTTCCGTATAAAATCATTACCATTGCCAGCGGCGTAGTACATCTTAATCTGGCAATATTTACCATTGCCTCCATTTTGGCTCGCGGAATGCGTTTTTATGTAATTGCGTGGCTGCTCAAAAAATATGGCGAAAAAATGCGCACATTTATTGAAAAGAATCTCGGTTGGCTTTCCGTATTGTTTTTAATTTTACTGATTGGCGGTTTCGCTTTGCTCAAGTTGTTTTGAAACTTTTTTCACCAAATCGCGCATATAATCAATAACTTCTGGTTCATCCCATTTAACCGAACCGGTAATTTGTCCGACTTCTTCTCCGTTTTTGTTTACCAAAACCGTTGTCGGAGTAACCGCTAATCCCATGCCGTCTTTAAAACGCGAATTTCTATCATTAAAACTGACCATATTTGTCGCACCCAACCGCCGCAAAAATGCACGTTTTTCCATTGGCGTGCGCCATTCTTTTTCCGGCGAAATCAAAATAACTTCTATTCCGTCATTTTTAACCGCTTCCGTAAATTTACCAAGCCGTTTCAAATCTTCCAAACACGGGCCGCAAGAACGTGACCAAACAACCGCCACCAATAAGTCTGCCTTAAAATCAGACATCTGAAATGCTTGACCGCCGTCACCATAAAATTTTAGCGCCGGAATATAACGCGGTTGTGTAAACAAATTTATTTTTGCTTCTGCCGAAACGGCAAATAACAATAAAATGGTGAGTATCTGAAAAAATTTCTTCATTTGCAAACAACTTTCTGCTAAAAAATAAGCTATCGTTAACTTTTATCCTCTAAACTAGATATAATATCAAGTTTCCAAAAAAAGGTTAATAAATGACACATTTTATCAAAATAATTTTATTATGTTGCGTTTGCACTGTTATTTTAAGCTCGTGCGGACGTTACTCTGCGCCATATCCGGCAGAAGGCAGCGGTTTTCCACATCATTACCCGCACACTCAGGAGGATATAAATGACTGAACAAAACACAATTGAGCGCATTCCCTATGTTGAATTTGCCGACAATGCTAACGAGCGAACTCCTTGCGTTTTGGTATTGGATTGCTCCGGTTCAATGCGCGGAGAACCCATCAAACAACTTAATGCCGGACTGGTTGCTTTAGAAAAAGAACTCAAAGAAGATATAGATGCCAGTTCTCGCGTCCAACTGTTAATCATAAAAGCCTTCGGTAAGGATGAAGTCAAAATAGAATCCGATTGGATTGATGCGATGAACTTTACGGCACCGATGATGGAAGCCGGCGGTTTAACCCCGTTAGGTAAGGCAATGGAAACCGCATTACAAAAAATAGACGAGCAAAAATGCCTCTATGACAGTTGCGGCGTAACTTCCAAGCGACCGTGGATATTCCTTATCAGTGATGGCGAACCGACCGACTACGGATGGGAAGATTCGGCTGAGATTTGTCGCTATGCGCAAAAAAATAAAAAAGTCGTAATTCACGCAATTGGTACTCAGGGTGCCAATTTGGAAAAACTTGCAAAATTTTCAATTTTGCCGCCCAAACGTTTGACCGGTTTAAAGTTTACCGAATTTTTCCTGTGGCTAAGCCGTAGCGTTTCGTGCATTTCCAAAGCTGCACCCAACGCCAACAAATACCTTGATGACATAACCGAATGGAATGAAAAGTAATTAAATGGCTACAAAATCCTCACATATACGCGTTTTAGCTACTTCTTTGCGCGGGGCTTTACACAAAGCCAACAATATGCCGTGTCAGGATTATTTTTGCTATAAACAATCAAAAAACAAATTAGTAGCCGTAGTTTCCGACGGTGCCGGTTCTGCACGTTACGGACAAATCGGCGCGCGGATAATCTGCCGCACTTTATGTGATTTACTGATACGTTCGTCCTATCAAACAATTTGTGCGGATGTCATCAAAGCTATAGATATTTCACGACAGAAACTACTTTTGCATCGCTATAATAAAAGCAAATCAGAAGCCGGATTGATTGATTTTTCTGCCACATTGGTCGGATTTTTTTACCATAACGGCAAAGGAGTTTTTTTTCACATAGGCGATGGTGCCGGATTGGCTTTTAATAGCGGAGATTATGATAATATCCTTATTTCCGAGCCGGAAAATGGGGCTTTTTCGTGCGAAACATATTTTTATACTATGACTGATTGGCGTGATTGTTTGCGTTTTAAGAATTTTGAGAATAAAAATTGTCTGATGCTGATGAGCGACGGTGTAACCGGTTTCGTTTTTTCAGACGATTTTTTTAAAATTCGTGATAAATTTTTGGCACCTATTACCGAATATTTGGAGCACGAATCACGTACCGGTTACGCCCTAAAAGCTCTAAGCAACACTCTCAACGATTCTCGCGCACAACGTCTGAATGCTGATGACAAAACTATTTTATGGGCAAAAGTAAAATGACGGCAGAAAAAATGTTGTGTTTGGCGCTTTATCCGGACGGTCATAATGAACGAGTCCTTTTAGGTGAGTTACTCAATAAAGGAGGAGCTGCCGGCAAAATATATCGTGATTTAACACATCCGCACAGTGTAGCCAAGATTTTTCATACTAAAGAACGCAGCGGTACAAATCGGCAAAAACTTGAAGCAATGCTAAACAATCGTCCTGACTGCACGGTTTTTGTTGATGATAAAACTGGACAGGAATATCCTCAACTTGCATGGCCTACAGCTCTGCTTGAAGATACCCAAGGGTTTTGTATCGGCTATTTAATGCCGCAAATAGATACCAATGAGGCAATTTCACTTGATTATCTGATTCAGAAGGCCGTACGTCGCAAACTGGGCTTAAGCGAACGCTATCTTGACCGCGTGTTTGCTGCCTACAACATAACATCAGTGGTCGCGGCATTGCATGCGTGCGGTCACTATATTGTTGACCTCAAACCTTCTAATGTTTCAGTTTATAAGCAAAATCAGTTGGTAGTAGCGTTTGATTGTGACGGCTTTTCCATCAAAGGAGAAAACGGCGCACGCTATCCGGCAGAATTTGTCAGCGAAGAATATATTTATCCGGAAGGTATGAACCAAACTTGCGATGAAATGGGAGAAGAGCAAGATAAATTTGCATTGGCGGTAATTATCTTTAAGCTCCTTAATGAGGGTATTCATCCTTTTTCGGGAACACCGCTCAAACAAGAAGATATGCTTTCCATTCAAGAGCGCATAGCCGGATATCATTATGCTTACGGCTTTTGGCCGGATTCGTATCAGCGTCCGCATCCCTATAGCATTCACGACTATTTGGATAAAGAAACGATGAATTTGTTTGAGCGTGCCTTTACTAAAGACAAAGAACGTCCGACAGCGCTCGAATGGCAAGCTCATCTCGATTATCTGCTCAATCACTACAAGCGTTGCAAAAAAGATAAAAATCACGTCTATTTTACGCCTAAGGGCTGTGGTTTATGTATGGTTGCGGAAAAATTTAAGTTACAGATGGAAAATTATAAAAAGCAACAAAAAGAACCACCGACCGTACGCGGAATGGAAGTCAAGGAGCTGGCAGCGGAAAATTTACGCCGCAAAAAAATAGAAAAAGAACAATTGGATAAAATAAAATATTATGCCCTGCACGGCTTATTGGCGTTTTTACTGATTTTTTTTACCTTTTTGTATAAGATAGCCAAAATCTTTGGACATGTCTTACAAGAAGGAGGAGTTTTTGTGCAATTTATTTTGATTGTGTTGGGAATATGTGGTATCAACGGTCTGCTCCGCTTTTTAGTGCCATATTTGCCAAATCGTAAATACGAAAATATCTTGAGTATGCTGCAAATTTATGCTTACATCTGCATGTTGATAGCATTTTTAACAGTCAACGGATTCCCTATAGAATGGTTTAAGCTGAGTGAATAAAGGCTGTTTACGGGCTATTCATCTTCAAACACGATACGCATTTTTTTGCCGTAAAATTCGGAAAGGCGGCGAAAAGCGGTGTATTGAATAAATTTACCGATTTCCATTCCTTCAATCACCCGCTCCGGCAACTTGGTCTGAACCGATACGCTTTTTAAATACATTCCGCGCTGTTTACGCAATTTCCACAGCTCATAGCCGATTTCGCGTAATGTTGTTTTATCCATAAAGCAGCAACTTTTGTTTGACATTTTTTGAACTCCTCTTTTGCTTAAATTAAAACAAAAACCACCCTAAATTCCTTTAAGGTGGGGAGTTCCTAACTGCACACGAACAGTTCGGCGTATTCAATATATTCCGCCGACTCCCCATCAAGAGGAGTTATTAACGTGTGAGGAGTTAGGATACTCCGCCGACGACCTCTCGCCGACAAGAATTATAATAAGCTAAATCCGCAAAATTGCAAGCAAAAAGCAAAATCTGAGCTTAATAGTTTCTTTTAAGAAACTATGAGTCTTGAAAGTGCCTACTTTTCAAATTCACAAAAAGTATTATATTGCAAATATAGATTTTCGACACAATGCGAAAAATCACAAGGTATAAACAAAACAAGAGAGGCAAAAAAATGAAAAGCTTAAGCAAAATCAATATTTCCGGCGCTTTGGTATATCCGCTGATTGAAGGGGGAAAAGGTATCAACGGCACAGACGGCAAAAGTTCCGGCTCTTGGGCTAAAGAGGGCGGCGTTGGAACCATTTCTATGGTCAGCCCAACCGATATTTCTTTGGAGGGCACTATTATTCCGGAAGTATTTCACGAAAAAATCCGTGCTAAGCGGCATCGTGAAATGGTGGAATATGCCATCAGAGGCGGTATTGCTCAAGCGCAAATTGCACACGATATTGCAGCCGGAAACGGACGTATTCATATAAATATGTTATGGGAAATGGCGGATTCGCAAGAAGTAATTACTCGCGTTCTTGATGGCGCAAAAGGCCTGATTCACGGTGTAACTTGCGGTGCCGGTTTGCCGTATAACCTAGGTAAAATTGCTTCGGAACACAATGTTTATTATTACCCGATTATATCTTCTGCACGCGCTATGACTGTATTGTGGAAACGTGCATTTAAAAATTATGCCGAATATCTTGGCGGCGTGGTTTATGAAGACCCATGGCTTGCCGGCGGGCATAACGGCTTATCAAATGCCGAAAATCCGCTCGCGCCGGAACGTCCGTATGAGCGGCTGATTGCTTTGCGTAATGTTTTAAACGAACTTGGCTTGAAAAATCTGCCGATTATCATTGCCGGCGGCGTTTGGAGTCTTAGCGATTGGCAAGATTATATTGATAATCCGGAGCTTGGCAATGTAGCATTCCAGTTTGGCACTCGTCCGATGATAACTAAAGAAAGTCCGATAAGCGATGCGTGGAAAATATTGATGATGCACGCTAAAAAGGGCGATGTAATTTTGCAAAAATTCAGCCCTACAGGTTTCTTTTCCTCAGCAATAAAAAATAATTTTCTCAGTAATTTGATGCGCCGTAAAAAAGCGGAAATTCCTTACAGCGGCACAGCTACCGAAGAATTGACATTTTTGCTGCCGATTGCTCCTCATAAAGCAGTTTATATCAATCCTGCCGACAAACAAAAGGTGGAAGAACAGCGTTCGCTCGGTTATTCAATGATTAAAGAAACACCGGATTCGACTTTAGTGTTTTTAACTCCTGATGAATGGATTGAAATGCAAAAACAACGTTCAGAATGTGTCGGTTGTCTATCGCAATGTCAATTTTCCGGTTGGTCACGAGAAAATGGCACTACCGGAAAAATACCAGACCCGCGTACATATTGCATACATAACACTTTGATGAATATCGGTCACGGCGGAGATATTCAAAACAATCTGGCTTTTGCCGGTCATAATGTTTATCGTTTTGCCACCGACCCAATGTATGCACATAATCATATCCCGAGTGTACACGAGTTATTTAAGGCAATTTTGGAGGGTAAGTAATTGTTTTTATCTATTCCAAATCTTCTATATAGCGTTGCATTTCGCGTCGTACGCCATCTGTACCATAATTAAACATCAGCTGTGTAGTTGTCAAAAATTCACGTTCCAATTGACGTATTGTAGCACTCCATTTACCTTCAACAGGACGAGAGTGCTGCAATGTTTCGAGCACGAAAAATAACGCCATTATCAACAACATAAGCTTGAGAAATCTCAACATATTCCCTCCCGTGCATATTTAAATATGCTTGCGCCTTTTTACATCAAGATACCCAAAAGGAGAATATAACTTGACTTTTGTCCGAATTGTGTTACCATAAAATAAATTTTTACAATTATAGTATTCACCAATTATTTTATTTATGAACAAAAAAGCAAGAATCGTACAAATTTTGCGTGAAATGAAATTGGACGGCATTACTCTGGAAGACTTGAGCCGCGAAATGACGGAAAATCCAGACTTTCTAGCTCAAAAGTTTGATCTTTTGTGTTTGGTTAATGGTGTACCGCATCGTTTGCCCTTTGACCAAGGTCGCCACAAAGAGCCTATCGGCATCTTTCCGTTTGCCGGAAATTGGTATCTCGAATTGGCTCAGGACGAATCTCAACCGCGCAGCAGTGCCAACGAACAACGTTTGCCCGACCGCGACATCTGGTTAGAGCTCTACAAATTGCAAGATGCCCTCAACGCACAGCTCCGCGCAATGGGAAAACCTTTGCTCAGCGGTTCGTATTTTGCCCGTGGCGGCAATCTGAATTGGATTATCCGCATAAACGGCTCGAAGGAACCTATGCCCGAGAATTACTATCCGACAGATACTCTGGCCAATATTCGTTATGGCGCATCGTTGGAACCGTAATCGGTCACTAAAAAACTGTCTTAATCAAAGACAGTTTTTTATTTTTAATTATGAAAGCTGACTTCAATCTTCGACAGCCAATCCCAAAACGTCTTCTATTTTGCGACTCACGGCATCTATCGTTCCGGTGCCGTCAACGGTTTTCAGCAATCCGCGTGCTTCAAAAAACGGAATGGTCGGGTACGTTAACAAACGGTAGTTCACTAGCCTGTTTTGTACTGTTATTCGATTATCATCTTCGCGTCGAGCAAATTCTGTTCCGCCACATACATCACACACGCCGTAAACTTTCGGCTTTTGAAACTTATCGTGGTATCCGGCACCGCATTGCATACAAGCGTAACGTCCTAAAATACGCTCCATTATAATCTCATCAGGCACCTGAATTTCCAAAACTGCATTGAGCTTTACCCCTACATCAGAAAGCATATCCTCCAATACTTCTGCTTGCGGCAATGTACGCGGAAATCCGTCTAAGATAAATCCGTGCTCACAATCTTGCTCAGCAATACGACTTTTAACCATTTCAATAATCATCTCGTCACTGGCAAATTCTCCTCGTTCCAAGCGTGCTTTAAGCTCGTGCCCGAGTGATGTATCTTTCTGAGCAAATTGGCGCAACATTTCACCGGTAGACAAGTGACAAATATGAGTTCTTTCTTTTAAAATTCGGGCTTGTGTTCCCTTACCGCAGCCCGGCGCTCCGGTAAAAACAACAAACAAGCCCTCTTTAACCTCAGACATACTATTAACGATTCTTCTTATGCATCAAAGCCGCTTTTTTCAACAACCCTTCATATTGGTATGCAATCAGATGAGACTGAATTTGATTGATAAAATCCATCGTTACTTGCACCACGATGAGCAATGTTGTACCTCCCAAAACAAACGGTACTCCGACTTTGCTGATTAAAATTTCCGGCAAAATACACAAGCAAACCAAATAAATTGATGCTACCATTGTCAAACGTGTAATTACATAATCCAGATATTCTGCAGTATTTTTACCCGGTCGGATGCCGGCAATAAAACCGCCGTGTTTTTTCAGATTATCTGCTGTTTCTTCCGGATTAAATACCACGCCGGTATAGAAAAACGTAAAAAACAAAATCAAAAAGGCATACAAACCTAAATACAGCGGTTGTCCATGCCCCAAGAGTTGACTCAATGTTTGTACCCAAGAAGGCCCTTTTTCTGCCGACAAGTTAGCAACCGTAATCGGTAACAACAGCAAAGAGCTGGCAAAAATCGGCGGAATAACACCGGTCGGATTGATTTTGAGCGGCAAGTGAGACGAATCGGCAGCAGTCATTCGCATCCCCATTTGACGCTTTGGATATTGAATAACAATACGGCGTTGCGCCCGCTCTACAAAAACAATCACATATATTAAAGCCAAAGCCATCACCACCAGCATAATGATTGTCCATAAAGACATCTGACCGGCACGACCTAACTCAAATGTTTGCGCCAAAGCCCTTGGAATGTTGGCGATAATACCGACGGTAATAATCAGAGATGAGCCGTTACCTACACCGCGTTCCGTAATTTGGTCGCCAAGCCAGACGATAAACATTGTACCGCCGGTCAATGAAACGATTGTTGCAAACTTAAAAGCAAAACTGTTAATCATCACTGCAGATGCTCCGTTTGCACCGGAAACACTTTCTAATCCGACAGCAATACCATAACCCTGAATAATGGTAATAAGAACCGTCAGTAACTTGGTATAATGCACAATTTTGCGATGACCGGCCTCGCCCTCTTTTTTGAGTGCCTGCAAAGACGGAATAACCGACTGCCCAAGCTGGATAATGATGGAAGCTGAAATGTATGGCATAATATTGAGAGCAAAAATTGTCATACGCTCCAATGCTCCACCGGAAAACATATTAAACATACCCAAAATACCGCCGGCATTCCGACTAAACATTTCCGCCAACACATCGGCGTTAATCCCCGGAAGTGGAATAAAAGTACCCAAACGAAAAACAATCAAGGCCATAATCGTGAACCACAATCTTTTTTTGAGTTCTTCAGCCTTACTAAACGCGGACATATCCAAACCTGCCGCCATTCTATCTGCTAATGAAGCCATTTCATCATCCTTAATAAATTTAAAACAAACTAAGCGGGCACAATTTGCCCATTGCCGATAATTTAATACATAAAAATAAAATTTATGCAACAAAAATATGTTTATCCTCAGATTTTTGTTGACTCTGTACCAAAATAATGTATTTTGATATAGACAAAAATATTATCAAGATATGAAGAAAATTCTATTATTTACAATGCTGTTTTATGCAAACCAGCTTTGGGCGCAGAATACCGTAAGCTCAATCACAAGATATACCGACAACGATTTGGTGCAAAGCGATTCTCTGTTTATGCAACGGCATTTATTCGAGATGATGGTTGCTGCCGTTGAAACCGAATACGATGCTGTTTTTGATTACATCTACCCCAATAAAATTCTGGCAAGCCGCGCTGACAAGTATTATATTCGAGATGTTACTTCTTGTGATGAGCAGGTTCTGACAACTCAAGAAGGATTAAATTTCATCGGCACGCCTGACGAGGCCATAGAGTACATCTACAAACCGCACGTATCTCGTCGTACTCAGAAAAAAAAGTAATTTAAACGTCGTTTCTGCAATATGGAACGGCGTTTTTTTATGCATAAATAAAAAACTTCTTGATTTTTTGATTTTATCGGCTAAACTGCGCCTTACAAATGATGAACATAAACTATTTTAAGGAGAACAAATATGCCTTCAGTAATTAACGATTCTTGCATTAAATGCGGCACTTGCGCATCGATTTGTCCGGTCAGCGCCATGCACGATGCCGGTTCACAATTAGTAATCGATCCGGATACTTGCATTGATTGCGGCGCTTGTATTGCCGAATGCCCGCAAAGCGCAATTTGCAATGATGCCGAAGCATCTGCCGAAGCAATTAAATTCAATGCAGAAAAAGCGGCAACTTGCCCAAATGCAAATGACTAACAGCTAGCTTATTGGCAAAAACTCAGGATGCTTTCCTGAGTTTTTTTGTATGAGGAAAGAATGGTAACGGAATATACACAAGACTATTTGCTTGACAAGCAGATAAAGATTTTTCAGCCTGTTGACGGATATCGCGCTTCCAGCGACGCAGTATTGCTTTCTGCAATGGTCAGCCATCTCAAATCAGGCAGTAGACTTTTAGATGTCGGAGCCGGTACCGGAGCAATATCTCTGTGTTTAGCCCAAAGATTTATGCGGCAAGATATCCAAATTGACGGTCTGGAGTTACAACCCATCTTAACTGAATTGGCTACTCTGAGTGCTCGTGCCAACGGATTCGATTTTGTGCATTTTCATCAAACGGATATTCGGCAAAAAATGTCAAATTCCGCAATAACTCCTTGCAGCTATGATGCGGTAATCACCAATCCGCCATACAGCGAACATGATATGCCTTCCCCTAATGCCGGTAAAGCCGCCGCCCATAATCACAGTAATTTTGATTTGCTGCAATGGCTCAATTTTTGCTTAAAAATGACAAAACCGTTCGGTAAAATATATCTGATAAACAGAGTTGAAGCTTTGCCGCAAATTTGCGCAGCTTTTAACGGCAAAGCCGGTGGATTGATGATTTTGCCGATTTACTCCAAAGCCGGACAAGAAGCAAAACGCATTATTGTGGCTGCGCAAAAAGATTCTAAAGCCCCTTGCCGCATTTTAGCGCCGTTTATTACTCACAATTTGTCCGGAAAATATACATCTGAGGCAGAAAAAATTTTGCGCGGCGGTAACTCTTTTGCGGATATCCTCTCTGCTTAATTGTATTTTTACTTTTAAAGTGCTAAAACTATAACAAACAAAAACAAACGAGGTTGTTATGCGTAAATATTTGCTTATTATGTGTGTTTTTCTTACGTCTTTTTTCACAAGTCTATCCGCTCAGTCCTCTATGCCGGATTATCCTGATGATAAAGAGTTTAAGCTTTGTACCTCCACCATCGGAGATTGGAATCAGTGTGCGGCAGAAGAAGCACAGCGCCATCTATCAACGGTTCGTCGTCAATATCGTGAAGTATTAGGCAATCCGGAGGTTTTAAATTGGCACGCCAAACCCGAAGAAAACACGCAAATTCTACGCGATATGTATGAGAGTTGGACTGCTTTTCGCAATCGTTTATGCTCGCTTGCCAACAAAGCGTCTATCCATCTGGCTCCGTTACTGGAGGAAAAGACTTCGTGCAATCTGTATTATGTTTTGCACCATCAAGACCATTTGGACAGTATCATTTTGCTAATGCAAAAGAAAGCACCGCAGAATGTATCGGAATTTACATTTTTACAAATTCCGGAACACGATGAGCTGTACACAAAATGTGTAGAATCCAAACAAAAAGATTGTCTTAATGCTGAATTAAAACGTTCTACTCAACAAATTAAAGACCTGTACAAAACATTTTCTGAAGACGAATTTGTTGGTCGTTGGAATAATGGTCCGGATTTAAAACAGGGTAACTACCGCGATATGTATGACAGTTGGATTGCATATCGCAATCGTATGTGCTCTCTGGCTGTTTGGGCGTATCAAAGCTATTATGGGCCTAAGTCAATAAATCAAGCTCAATGCCTGCAATTTTATAACCGCGAAAAACTTGAAACAATGCAAAATCTGTTGGTTGTGGCACACAGCTCACTCGATGTCGAATTTGAAAGTGACTTGACTCCGCCGGAACAACAACACGAAGATTATGAAAAAGATGACGGCGGTACTGCCGAAGGGCAAACCATTACTCCGCTTGAACGTCATATTGATGCGGGAACTTCCGGTTCTGATGATGCTTTAATTAAAGAAGAAAATCCCAAACAGCCGCAACCTGAGCCGCAAAAAAATGAAGATAAAAGAAATATTCCGGCGTGGGCAAATTAAATATACATACCTGAAAGTATAAAAAATATGTTGCATTCCGCTAAAATCGTTTTATACATACTTCGTAGTATGAATAGAGGAGATTTATAATGCGCAGAACCAAAGAAGATGCCGAACAAACAAGACGTATGATTTTAGCATCGGCAATGGATATATTTTACGAAAAAGGCTATTCTAAAACCACCTTTGATGAAATTGCCAAACGCATAAACCTTACTAAAGGAGCTGTTTATTGGTATTTCAGAAATAAACCGGATATTGTGGCAGCACTGATAAACGATTATGCCGAGCGCTATATGCAATTATTACAACAGTTTTTTGAACAAAATCCGCAGGTCAGCTTTTCGCGTTTGACCAAAATGCAGCTCTTTATCAATAAGCGGATTCGCGAAGACGAACTTTTTTATAAGTTTTTATTTTTTATCACTTGTCAGATGGAGTGGAGCGAAGCCATTATCAATAAAATTCAACCATCTATTGAGCAAACCAAGCAGGTAACCCGCAAATTGTTTTTGGATACCTTGCAAACTTTGCAAGAGCAAAAACAAATAAAAGAAAACGTAGATACCACCTTAATTGCCGAAATATTGATGACAATGTACGGCGGTATTTTAGATGCGGCATTTACACGGCGCTTGTCAACTGAATTTGATACGGCGGTTGAAACTGGCTTTAACTTAATTTTTAACAGTATAAAAACGGAAGGTGCAGAATTATGAAAATAAGATATCCCGATTTATGGAAAATTGCGCAAAAGATTCTTTTATGTGTATTACTTATGGCTCTCGGTTGGTATTTAAAAGGACGCTTATCCCCATCTGCCAATATGGGAGCTTATGGTATGGGGGAAGTATATATTTTGGCGCAAAAGGCCGTAAACAAAGATATATCTTCGTTTAATAACAAAATATCTTATATTGAGGCTATAAATGAAGTAAATTTATTGCCACAAGTGACCGGCACCGTTGAAAACATTTTATTTCAAGAAGGTAGTTTGGTAAAAGAAGGAGATATTTTATTTGAAATTGACCCTTCAAAATATCAGGCAGCATTTGATTTAGCGCAGGCTCGTCTTGATTCTGCGCAGGCAAATTTTGTAAAAGCCGAACGTGACTACAATCGTCAAGTAAAATTAAGCAACGAAAAGTTTGCCTCAAAAGCTACGTTTGACACTGCAGAAAGCGCATATTTGCAAGCCAAAGCTGCCGTAGAAGAAGCTAAAGCCAATTTAGATGTTGCCACTATCGATTTGGACAACACCAAAGTTCGTGCTCCCATCAGCGGCAAAATCGGTAAAGCTCTGGTCACCAAAGGCAACTATGTGGTAGCTTCACAAGCAGCATTGGCTAAAATTGTGCAAATCAATCCGGTACGCATCAGCTTTTCTATGACAGATAAAGAATATGCCACCATAAAAAAGAAAAATTACAAAAAAGAGGATTTGATTGCCCGAATTATTCTGGCGAACGGTGATATTGTAACCGAAAAAGTGGTTGATACTTTTTTGGATAATGCAGTTAATCCGGCAACAGCAACACTCTCTGTTTATGCCGATATTGCAAACGAATCTTATTTATTGATTCCGGGTAATTATGTACAATCAGCTATTTCAGATAATGAACCCATATACGCGATTGTTGTGCCGCAAACCGCCATCAACTACGACAAAGACGGTGCATTTGTTTATGTGGTGCGTATTGATTCCGAAAAAAGCAAAGAAAATGATTTACATGGGATTGCCGAGCAACGACGTGTTGTTTTGGGAGATACCATAAACGGTTCGGAACAGGTTGTTATGAGCGGATTGACACAAAGCGATATGGTTATTGTACAAGGCAACATAAAAATTCAAAACAATTCGCCAATAAAAATCGGCGTATTGGAGTAGTTTGGCAAAAGGATAATTAAAGATGTTTTCAAAGTTTTTTATTGACAGACCGCGTTTTGCTGTTGTGATTGCCATTATTATGGCATTGGCCGGTTTTGTATCGGTGTTTTCTATGCCTATCGGAATGTATCCGGAAATTGCTCCGCCGGAAATTATGGTTTCCACCAACTATATGGGCGCAAGTGCCGAAACCGTGGCTAACAATGTTGGTATTCCGCTTGAAAAAGCCATTAACGGTATTGAAGATATGTTGTATATGTCATCAAACTCATATAATTCGGGCGCATATCAGCTTTCTATTGCTTTTGAAACCGGAACCGATCCGGATTTGGACCAAGTTAAAGTACAAAACCGAATTCAACAAGTTGTCAGTACATTGCCGCAAGAAGTGCAAAGCGTAGGTGTAACCGTACGTCGTCGTTCTTCCGATATTTTGGCATTTTTGCAAGTTACATCACCAAACGGAACTTATGACAGCAACTATTTAAACAACTACGTTGAAAATAACATTAAAATTGCTCTCAGCCGCGCCTATGGTGTAGGCGAAGTTAATGTAATGGGAGCAGCTACTTCTATGCGCGTGTGGATTGATGCAGATAAAGCAACTGCGCTGAATATTCCGATAGATACGATTAAGGCAGCAATTCAAAGTCAGAACGTACAACCTTCGCTCGGCTCTGTCGGCTCTGCACCGGGGGATGGTAAACAGGTTTTAGTTTATTCGCTGGAAACCAAAGGTCGCTTGAATGACCCTAAGGATTTTGAAAATATCATCGTTCGCACTGCACAAGAAGGCGGTTTGGTACGCCTTAAAGATATTGCCAGAGTTGAACTCGGTTCGGAAAGCTACTTGTTCGATTCGCGTGTAGACGGTAAACCGGCAGTGGCAATTATTATCAATAAATCATCAGGCGCCAATGCCGTTAATGCAATGAAGGCCGTACGCGCCGAGCTGAAAAAGCTTGAACGATTTTATCCGGAAGATTTGAAAGTTGAAATTTTTGTAGACACAACCGATTTTATTTTAGCCTCTATCGAAGAAGTGTTCTTTACATTGTTTTTAACCTTTGGACTGGTAGTATTGGTGTGCTACATCTTTTTACAAGACTGGAGAGCAACTTTGGTACCGTCAATTGCTATTCCGGTTTCGATTTTAGCCACCTTTGCCGTAATGAAAGCACTAGGTTTCAACCTTAATATTCTGACACTGTTCGGTCTGGTTTTAGCAATAGGTTTGGTGGTAGATGACGCCATCGTGGTAGTGGAGCGTACACTCTATTTAATGCAATCGGAAGGGCTTAATTCCAAACAAGCGGCTACCAAAGCAATGGAACAAGTGTCGAGTGCTGTTGTTGCCACAACTTTGGTATTGTTGGCAATTTTTGTGCCGATTGCTTTTATGGGCGGTATTACCGGCAAGATTTATCAGCAATTTGCTATTACTATTAGCTTTGCCGTAACATTTTCAGCAGTTAATGCTCTGACTCTTTCACCTGCCTTATCGGCAACATTTCTGCGGCCGTTTGAAATTAAAAAAACCGGATATTTAGGTTGGTTCAATCGTTTTATCACCGGTGCAACCAATAAATATTTAATCATCATCGGTTATATCGGACGTAAAATAAGCATAATTATTTTTATTTTAGGCTTGTTGTTTTTGCTTATAGGTACTTTCTTCAAAATAACCGCAACTTCATTTTTGCCGGACGAAGACCAAGGTATGATAATGGTTAATGTGCAATTACCGGAAGGCGCATCAAGCGTACGAACCAAAGCCGTAAATGATAAAATTTTGGCCGCTGCGCAAACCGAACCTGATGTTAAATCGGTAATAAATCTTGAAGGTTTCAGTATTATGGCCGGTCAGGGAGAAAATGTAGGTTTTGGTGTACTTTCGCTGAAAAATTGGGAAGAGCGCAAACGCAAAGACCAATATTCCACAAATATCAAAAACCGCTTATCGGCGATTGTCGGAGGATTTTCCGAGGCAAAAGTACAACTGTTTGAAATGCCGGCAATTCCGGGACTTGGTTCCACCAATGCTATGGATTTTAAAATTCAATCTGTAGAATCTACCGATATGAATGAGCTGGAAACGGTAGTGAATAACTTTACACGCGCCGCAATGGCTATGCCGCAAATTATGTTAGCATACTCTACTTTTAATGCGCAAACCCCACATGCATATATTGAAATCGACCGCGAAAAAGCCGAATCATTAGGTGTTGCCATCGGTTCTATTTATTCATCATTACAAACCTATATAGGCTCCAGTTATATTAATGATATCAATATCGGCACACAGGTAAATAAAGTAAAAATTCAGGCTGATTGGAAATATCGTAAGGATTTAAGCAGTTTAGACAAGATTTATGTATATTCGCAAAAAGGACAAATGGTACCGCTCGGAAGCTTGATAAAAATAAAAACTGTGCTTTTACCGCGCGGTATCAGCCGCTATAATCAATATCCAAGCGCAACAATCAACGCTATGACGGCCGATGGTTTCAGCTCCGGCGAAGCAATGGCGGCACTGGAAGATTTGGCGATGCGCACTTTGCCTAAAGGATATACTTATGCTTGGTCAGGAGCAAGTCTGCAAGAAAAAAATAACCAAGGACAAATTTATTACATTATCGCATTTGCCTGCCTGTTTGCATATTTATTTATGGTAGCACAATATGAAAGTTGGATGATTCCGCTTGCCGTGATGTTATCTGTGACCGCGGCAACTCTCGGAGCGCTTATCGGTCTGTTTATCACCAAATTGCCACTCAGTATTTATGCACAACTGGGATTGGTATTGCTGGTCGGTTTGGCTGCCAAAAATGCCATTCTGATTGTGGAGTTTGCCCGTGATGCTCATAATGATGGTGCGCCGATTCTCAAAGCGGCAATTTATGGTACTCGCGAACGTTTTCGTGCCGTGCTGATGACAGCAATGACCTTTATTTTAGGTGTGGCGCCGTTGGTATGGGCAACCGGAGCCTCTGCCGGAAGCCGTGTTGCTGTCGGAGTTCCGGTATTTGCCGGTATGATAATCGGCACTGTTGCCGGACTGCTCTTAATTCCGCTGATGTACATTTTGGTGCAAACAATTACCGAATATAAGTTTAAGAAAGCAGAAAATGACGAATCCACGACTAACCTGCGCTAAAATCGTACAAAAAATTATTGAAGAAAAGGTCTTTTTCGGAGATTTAAAATCGCAAATTTCCGAAAAAGATTTGCCGTTTTGCAATATGCTGATTTTAACTGTTTTGCGACATTTGATGGCTCTGAAAACGATTTTAAACAGTTTTCTGAGTAAAAAAATACCTCATAAGCATCGTTTAGCCGAATATTTGCTGCTGAGTGCCGTTGCCGAACTACTGTATATGCAAACTGCCGAATACGCCGTGATTAACGAAACCGTGAAAACGATTCGCAACACTTGCGATAAATTTTTGGGCGGTATGGCTAATGCGGTTTTGCATAAAGTCAGTATACAAAAAATTGCATTACGCCAAAAGGCAGAAAAAATCCTACCGTTACCCGATTCGTTTATGGATATTTTACAAGATTACACACCGCAGCAAATCAGCAAAATTGCCCAAAGCGTATTGCAAATTCCACCGCTTGATATAACAGTGAAAGATAATCCGCAAATGTGGGCGCAAAAAATGAATGCCGAAATTTTACCTAACGGAAGTTTGCGTCTTTATAATGCACCAAAGGTACACACTCTGCCGGAATATAATGCCGGCAAATGGTGGGTACAAGATGTTGCCGCTTCTCTGCCGGTAAAGGCGATGGGAGATGTGTATGGCAAAAAAGTTTTGGATTTATGTGCTGCTCCCGGTGGTAAAACCGCACAACTGTTGGCAAACGGGGCTATTGTTACTGCGCTTGATATTTCTGCCGTACGCCTGTCAAAACTCCAACAAAATATGGCTCGGCTCGGATTCTCTGATGTGCAAACCATAGCGATTGATGCATTGGAATATCTGCAAAAAACTAACCAAGAGTATGATGCGATTCTTTTAGATGCTCCGTGTTCGGCAACCGGAACTTTTCGCCGTCATCCCGAAGTTTTACACATTAAAAACCAAACCGATGTTGCAGAGCAGGCAAAATTGCAAAAAAATTTACTCAGTGCTTGTGAAAAAGCTCTTAAAATCGGCGGAATATTGATTTATGCCGTATGCTCAATCAGCCAAACTGAAGGCGAACACCAAATTGCACAATTTATCAGAGAAAATCCGCATTTTAAAATTGTCCCGATTACACCAGATACCATCGGCTTATGGCAAGATGCGCTGATTTTATCTGACGGCACGGTGCGCACATTGCCATATTATGCCAATACACAAAAAGGTATGGATTCTTTCTTTATTTGCAAAATGCAAAGAATAATTTAATAAATTTTGCCTATACTTATCGTAAAACAAAGTAGGGAGAAATCTATATGTTGCTTTCTTTAATGAATATGCTTGTTTTCGGAATTGCCGGTTTTTTGCTGATGTATATATTTTATCGTCCGCACTTACAAAAATTTGCCCAAACCCAGCAAGTATCGTTTAATATTCTGCCGTTGCCGTATATCGCAATATTATACACAATCGGCACTATTACGGCATATTTTTTTGCTGACAATCAAGACTTTATTGAACCGCTTACATTGTTGCGAGCTTTTTTGCCGCTGTTCTGTGCCGCAATGATTTATATTTCTTTTATGCTGTCCGGTAATAAAGGATTATACCTTAGCACAATCGTTGCCGTTGCTCTGAGTGTTTGGCAACAGCCGTTCGGTATTGCAATACAATCGTGGGGAATTTCTCCGTATGCGATTTATCCGGCATTATTCTTTATCGGCGTAGCTTTTTGCCTCGGAATGCTTGTATTTAATATTTTACCGCATTTGCCTATTATTCAGCTTGCGGCCATTTTGTTTGGTATATGTATATTATGCTTCGTCGGTGCTTCACCTTTGTTTGTAGCGCTGTGCGCAGCATTGCTGATAGGATTATTATGTGCTTTTTTAAGCTTAAATTACTATGAAATCAAAACAGATTTAGACGATGGTGCTTGTGTTTCCGCTGCATATTTGGTATATTATCTTATGTTACTTAATTTAGGCGAGCTGAGTTTTCCTTCTTGCTTGATTTTTACAATGTTTGTATGGGCAGAATTAGTAGTTGCGCTTTATCATAAATATATTCTATCCACCGGCGGTATGTTGCGTGAAAATACCAATTGTTATGCCGGTGCCGAAGTTTTGACCCTACAAGGACTATCAGCTAATGTATTGCGAATTTGTGCTGTTTTGTTATTTATAGGTTGGTTTCAGTTGTTTGCAGTCAATCAATATTCTTTACTGATTGTGGCTTTTGGTCTGGCTTTATGGCTTGGTGGATCCCTCGGAAGGACTCAACCGAATAGTCTTAAAGAAATAAATCAGGAATTTATTGGTGAGCTCAAACAAAATATTACCGCAACCAAAAATCTTATTTTGAAAAATAAAAAAGATGATGAGGAAAAATAATAAATGCCGTTGAATACTTGTTTGGAAAATATCCGCCGATTTTTATTTGCTCCGACAAAAGAAACATCTGAAGCCATTTTTAGGGTAACAGTTGTAGCTTTTGAAGACAAATGCAATCTCAATTGCGGTCGGCGTTTTGCCGAAATTTTAAAACATAATCCGTTGTTTGAGGTCAACTTTTTTGACGAGGCTTTTCCTAAAGGATTTTTAAATTTGCAAGGTCGTAACTTTTTTGATTTTATCGACAGAGGCAACAAAATTTTGAGTTCAACCCATTCAGATGTTTTGGTTTGGGGGTACGAAGAAAACGGCAAAATTCGCCTGAATTTTCAAACTGCCGACCCCTATATTGTTCCCAATGATGAATTATCCTATTCTTTGTTGGATAGTTTGTATATTCCGCTGAGTTTTCTAACTTCTGCCGGTAGTTTTTCCGAATCTGTACTGTTGGTAATTTGCGGTATTATAATTGCCTCGATTAGACCGATAACCGAAGACCAAATCAACAATAAACCTTTATTGCTGAAAAGTATTATTGAACTATTGGCCTCAGACACCTCACCCAAAGATATTTCACGCGAATTTATGCCATATATTATGAATATGCTCGGCAAAATATATTTAAGTAACACCCAACACCAACTTTCGCCGGATGATATTGAAATTATTCGTAAACTGTTCGAAACAGCCTTAAAGGATAAATATTTAATAACACAACCCGTGCAATATGGCTGTGTGTGTCACAATATGGCACAATTATACGAATGTGCCTATAATCTCAAACCGCAACAACGTTACGAATACTTAAAAACTGCCATAGCCTGTTATCAAGAAGCACATAAATACCTCAATAAAAATTATCCGTATGATTTTGGCTTAATAGCCTACCATTTGGCCGTGCTTTATTTTGAATTTTGGAAACAAACCAACGATTTGCAAGCTTTACGCGATGCCGTTTCTCAACTGAGAGAAGCTGAAAAAGTATATACCGAAACTCAATTTCCTAAATCGTGGTGCGTAGTTGAAGGATTGCTCGGATACTATCTGACATCGCTCGGTATGAATGTTAAAAGTAATGATATTATGCAACTTGCCATCAATGGTTTTCGTAACCAACAACGGATTTTCGAGCAACGGATTTATCCGATGCAATGGGCCGGAATACAAGAGGAAATCGGACATATTTATTATTTGCTCGGCAAACAAAATGAAGATGAAAATTTTATGCTTGAAGCCCGCAATTATTTTAAATCGGCACTCGATGTATATAGCCAACTCAAAGCCAAACCGGCCATAACGGAAACCGAACGTCGGTTGGCAAAAATTCGCAATTATATTGACTAGCTTGAATTTATCGTTTTGCTTCTTATTTAACACAAAAAACAAAGGAGAAAACATTATGCGATGCGTTGAACAAGACAGCCTGAGCCGCCGGCGCTCGATTTATCAGCTTAATGACCACTTACCGGTATCGGAAATTTGCTTTGTGGAAACAATTGAAGCTTGCGTTAAGCATTGTCCGACTCCGTTTAATGCACAATCTGCTCGAGTAGCAATTTTATTTGGTAAAGCCCATAAACTTTTATGGCAAAATATATGGGATTCATTGCAAACAGTAGTTTCTGCCAAACAGAGCAACTCTGCCAAAAAGAAAATTGACAGCTTTGCCAACAGCGCCGGAACTATTTTATTTTTTGAAGAAAATAAGACATTGATGAGCCTCAAAAAACAATTTCCGCAATATGCAAAAAATATGCGATTATGGATGCAACAAGCCAACGGAATGCTGCAATATATGATTTGGCAAACTCTATCCGAAAATGAAATCGGAGCCTCTTTACAGCATTATAATGAGCTGATTGATAAAACAGTCAATAAAATATATGATTTGCCTAAAACTTGGGAACTTGTAGCACAAATGCCGTTTGGAGCAATAGAATCCGAGCCTATGCCCAAAACTTTTTTACCGATGGAAGAACGTGTGCGTGTCATAAAATAAAAACAACAAAAGTTACCTTTTACAAATCTTAAACCGATAAAAAGCTTAATAAGTCATAAAATATCATTGTAAAAAATCGCGGAATGGTTAATCTTTATAAAAATGGAGAAAAAAGATGAAACAACCGGATTTTAACAAAATATCGTTTGAAGATGCCTTGGCTCAACTCGAAAATATTGTCCGCGAGTTGGAAGCCGGCAAAATCAAACTTGACGATGCGGTTGAGGCCTATGAAACAGCCACCGCTCTCAAAAAGTTTTGTGAAGACAAATTAAAATCAGCACAACTGAAAATAGAAAAAATAAACTTAATGCCTGACGGACAAGTCAGTAGCGAACCATTTGCGCAAGCGGAGGAATAAGATGTCAGACATAGAAGAAAAATTATCCGCTTTTTCCAAGCGGTTCAATTGTGATTTGCAACAATGTTTTCCACCGGTTAACGGCGGAGAAAAACGCGTTGTCGAAGCTATGCTATATTCACTGATGAACGGCGGTAAACGCTTGCGTCCTTATTTATTATGCGAATGCGCCTCTTTGTTTGGTGTATCTTATGAAACTGCATTTCCGGCAGCCGCTTCCCTCGAAATGTTGCATACATACTCGCTGATTCACGATGATTTACCGGCAATGGATAATGATGATTTACGCCGCGGTCAACCTACTTGCCACATAAAATTTGATGAAGCAACTGCAATTTTAGCCGGCGATGGTTTGCTGACTTATGCGTTTGAATATCTGTCAAATGCACTAAACATTCGTCCGGAAATAAGATTAACGTTAGTACAAATGCTTTCATCGGCTGCCGGTGCATTTGGTGGAATGGTTGGAGGTCAAACCCTTGATTTATACGCCGAATCCGCTAAAAATGACCAAAATGCCGAACCAATTATTCTCCGGTTGGAAGAAATGAAAACCGGTCGCTTGTTGCGTTATGCCTGTGAAGCCGGCGCAGTTTTAGGTAAAGCTCCGCTTGATATGCGGCATACAATAGTGCTCTATTCGCGCAAAATAGGCCAAGCATTTCAAATTGCTGATGACATTCTGGATAGAGAAGGCAATCCTGCACTTGTAGGCAAAACTTTGCATAAGGACGATTCGCAACACAAATTTACGTTTGTAACACACTATGGTATTGATGTGGCTCGCCAAAAAGCTCAACAGCTGATAGCAGAAGCAATAGATATAATTTCGGTATTTGCCGACCACGCCGAAAATTTGCAAAACCTGGCACGCTATATAATCGAACGTAATCATTGAAAAAGCTGTTGCAACACTCCGCAAAATGTGGTATAATCTGAGTATACAATATAATTATGGGGGTGTGAGATGACAGAAAATAAAAATGCCGAGGGCTTAAAATTTTTGCTCAAGCTTGATTTGGCCGGAGCAAATCAGGACAAGTTGTTGGAGCTTGCTCATACTTCCATCGCTGAATCCAAAAGTCATCGTACTATCAAAGAGCGGAAAGATCTAATTACCAATTCGGATGCTTTGGAGATTAACGCCGCTCGAGCACGCATAAAAGCCATGGTCAGTACTGATTTATCTACCAACAATAAACTATATTTAATTATGGAACGCTATGTCAAAATAGCCGAAAATCAACATCCTAAAATATCGCATCATAAAGCACTTGATGAGTTTTTTACCAAATTTTCTCAAAAATATCCTGATGACTATGGAATTGCCAAACAACAGCTAACAGAACAAAAAAATCAAAATCAGATACTTGATTTTGCACTCAGTGCACACAGACAGAATATTTATTAAGTACGCATCATTGTTTTTCTCCTTGGCGCCGCTGTTTTTACAACGGCGTTTTTCTGTTGTAACATCTGTAAAAAGATATTGATTATTTTATATTATTCGCTATCTTAAAAAAAGAAACAAAACGGAGAACAAAAATGACTATATTCGGTTTAATTTTAATCTTATGCATTATAATTGCGCTTCCGGCCTATGCAAACCCTGCATGTGCCGTTTGCACGGCTGCAGTCGCTGTCGGCCTAGAAATTGCGCGTAAACTCGGAGTCGACGATGGTGTTATTGCAATTTGGGCAGGTGCTTTGTTGACCTTAATCGGATATTGGACTATTTTGTGGTTTGATAAAAAAGGATGGAATTTTAAAGGGCGCAATTTATTATTGATGTTACTCTCGTTTTCAGTGCTCGGTGCTGTTTATATCAAGGACTTAGTCTATACTCCGCGACCGATTCTGATTTTCTATTTAGACCCATTTTTGTTTTGTGGAATTATCGGTGCACTGCTGTTGATATACTCTTCAGTATTTTATCAGTGGATGAAACGTCGTAACGGCGGACACGCTCATTTTCCGTTTGAAAAAGTGGTACTACCGGTTATGGCACTAATTATCGCCGGTTATATTGTTGACTATTTGCAAATATGTACTTCCAACGAAAATACTCTGCAGACAATATCTGTTCCTTCTGATGGCTCTGATATATACGATTTTAATCAACCTCAGCAATAAACTTTATTCTGTAATAACCAAAAAAAATAATTTTCAAAAAGATTATTTTTGGTTTGTATCAATTGTTTCATAAGGCTTTTCGACAACGTGTACAATAATGAAAAGGTACACAAGGAGAAAAACCTCAAGTAACTCAGCAACTAAAAACTCGGATAGCGTGCGTAAATACGAAGAGGCTTTTCGACGACGTGTACAATAATGAAAAGGTACACAAGGAGAAAAACCTCAAGTAACTCAGCAACTAAAAACTCGGATAGCGTGCGTAAATACGAAGAGACTTTTCGACGACGTGTACAATGAAAAGGTACACGAGAAGAAAAACCTCAAGTAACTCAGCAACTAAAAACTCGGATAGCGTGCGTAAATACAAAGAGACTTTTCGACGACGTGTACAATGAAAAGGTACACGAGAAGAAAAACCTCAAGTAACTCAGCAACTAAAAACTCAGATAGCGTGCGTAAATACGAAGAGGCTTTTCGACGACGTGTACAATGAAAAGGTACACGAGGAGAAAAACCTCAAGTAACTCAGTAACTAAAAACTCGGATAGCGTGCGTAAATACGAAGAGGCTTTTCGACAACGTGTACAATAAAATGTACACGAGGAGAAAAACCTCAAGTAGTTACCAGCTAGACGAGTTTTTAAATCATGGCCATGCCACCATTAACGTGTATAGTCTGTCCCGTAATATATTGCGCTTCATCGGATGCCAAAAACGCTACGGCATTGGCAATATCTTGCGCTTCACCGAGCTTTCCTTCCGGAATTTTAGCTAAAAGAGCGGCCTTAACATCGTCCGGCAACACATCGGTCATCGGCGTACGAATAAAGCCCGGAGCTATAGAATTGACGGTAACACCGCGCGAACCGACTTCTTGCGCCAAACATTTGTTCATCGCAATCATACCGGCTTTAGAGGCAGAATAGTTGGCCTGACCGGCATTACCCATCACGCCGACAACAGAAGCCATGCCGATAATCCGGCCATAGCGACGGCGCATCATACCGCGAACAACGGCACGAGCCAATTTAAAACCGGCAGAAAGATTTACATCCAAAACAAGTTGCCATTCTTCATCACTCATACGCATAAACAGATTGTCACGCGTCAGACCGGCATTATTTACTAAAATATCGATTTTACCGAATTTTTCTTCCACGTCTTTTACCAAAGTTTTAACCGCTTCAGCATCACCTAAATTGGCCACAAAATATTCAACGTGGTCACCCAGCTCTGCTTTGAGTGCTTTTAAGCCTTCTTCATTCATATCGGTTAAGGCTAAATATGCGCCTTGTTCATATAGCGTATGTGCAATTTTACGACCGATACCGCCGGCAGCACCGGTAATCAATGCAACTTTTTCATCTAATCTAAACATATAATTTTCCTTTCATTTTAAGGGTTATAAATTGTTTGCCAGCTCTTCAATTTCTGCAATTGAGCCGACAGATATCGAGTTCATTTCTTTATTACTGCGCTTGGCTATACCTGAAAGTACTTTTCCTGCGCCAAGCTCTACCAAGTCAGTTACATTATTTTCTTTAAGAAACGCCATTGTTTCACGCCATCTGACAGTACCGGTAACCTGTTCAATCAAATGTTTGATAATCTCCTTATGGTCGATAATAGGTTGTGCCAAAACATTAGCAATCAACGGAATCTGCGCATTTTTAGCTTCTACTTCCATAAATGCCCGCGCCATAACATCGGCAGCCGGAGCCATAAACGGACTGTGAAACGGCGCACTCACTGCCAATTTAACGCATTTGCGCGCACCAAATTCCGTTGCAATTTCCACTGCTTTATCTATTGCCGCCATTGAGCCGGAAAGCACAACTTGCCCGTCAGAATTGTCATTGGCCGCCACACAAATATCTTTGCCATTGCAGCATGCTTCCACCAAAGCACCAACATCTTGATACGAAAGCCCCAAAACAGCAGCCATACCTCCCACACCGAACGGCACTGCGTTTTGCATTGCCTCTCCGCGCAAACGCAACAATTTTGCTGTATCACTCAAACTAAAAACATCGGCCGCACACGCTGCGGAATATTCCCCCAAAGAGTGTCCGGCAACGTACGCCGCTTTTTCTTTAAGCACTACACCGAACTCTTTTTCCAAAACTCGAACCACCGCCATTGAAAAAGCCATCAACGCCGGCTGAGTATTGGCTGTCATCATCAACTCGGAATCCGGACCTTCCGTCATAATTTTAAACAAATTTTGTGACAAAGCTTCATTTACTTCATCAAAAACTTCGCGTGCCGAAACAAAACTTTCCGCCAGTTCCTTGCCCATTCCTACAAACTGCGAACCTTGTCCCGGAAATACAAAAGCGTACTTCATCTGCTTCCTTTCATAAATTCTTTACAAGGTATAAAGATATGTCTTTAAAATGTCAAGCAAAACGCCACTGATGTTCACAAAGTGTAAATTTGCCGATTTTTCAAAACAAAAAAGACAAATAAGCTTGCTTAAAATATAGCTAATACTTATTTGCCTTTATACAAAATAAATCATTTAACATTGATAAGAATTAAGAGCACCTAAAAACGAACGTACCGTCAGTGTTACACCGGTTCCTAAAGCTGTTTCGATATCATCGGCAACCCAAACTCCAAAATCACGTTCAAAGATACACACCATCTCCCACACTTCAATCGAATCCATACCTAAATCGGCATAAAGCTTTGCCTCCAACAGTTCTGAATCTGACATCTGTTCCATTGTGTTCAGCGTATCTAAAAAAACACCATCTTTCCCGTTAGAAAAGTGAATCCCATCGCCATGAAGCATTTGTTCCAAAACCCTACGAAAGTCCGAAACCATAAAAGTCCTTTTACTCATAAGCAATAATAATTAGATTAAATATATGCAAAAAAATTAGTAACTGAGTTGATTATATACTTTCATCAATTACAGTCAACCTGATTTTTTTACATATAAAAACAAAAAGGGACTGGTATTTGCTACCAGTCCGCTGTTCCTAATTTAATCTTATATCCAATCGCCCCACAAATTTATTTTTTCGTTTTACCTCATAAGAGAGCCAAAAAGAGCCGTATTGGTTATAGATATAAATCATCAAATCATCACCGACTTGTGACTTTTCAACGATTTCGCCGTTTTCCCCAATAGTATCAACTATCGGTTCATTATGACGCTCGAGCAGAAGTTCCACCATCACACTGTCATCCTGAAACATCTGCTTCTTCGACAATGCCTTTTTCAGTAAAACCACATCATTTTCAGATAACTTAGCCGCATTTGTTTTCGAAGTCTGGGCAAAAACTCCGCTTGTTATAACGCACATCAGCGCAACAAGAAGAAACTTTACAATAATTTTCATAATAGCAAAATAAGTTATTTCGTTTATGACATAATTTGAAATATTGTCAAGAATTTTTGTATTGATATGAAAAAATTTATCTATTAAGGCAATTTATGCTCTTGCAAAAATGCAAATATTTCTTCTGCCAAAATCTGATGTCCTATTGCGTTCGGGTGGGTTGCATCTTGGTATAAATTATCCAAATCACGTGCCTTCCACTTATCGCAACGCTTAAAAAACAACACGTTATATTCGGCACATATATCTTTGATAATTTCATTATAACGTTCGACATCGCTGTTGTAGCGAATTAAACTTGCGTCTTCGGTATATTTTGTTTCAACCACAGGCAACAAATCGGCTACCACAATTTTAGCGCCGGTTGTTCGCAAAAATTCAAGCATCTTCCGCCAATACATAATGCGCGCGCCTTCCGAAAAATCAAGTTGCATCTCGCTGTTTATGCGGCGCCGTAAATCATTGATACCGACATTAACAATAATCAAATCAAAATGCCGCGAGCCTACTTCCGAAATTGCGCGATGATATGCGTCGGCTGTATTATCACCAGCTTGCGACATATTGTTGAACACATATCCGCATGTGCATTTTTGCAACATCAGCCGTCCCAAACGGGCTACCCAACCTAAATCCTCACCATCGTAAAAACCGTGTGCAATACTATCGCCAATAATTCCGATTGTTTTGAGCATTATTTATACATCCATTCAAGAGTGCAAGGTACTTGCATGGTGCAACTTCGGCAATCTACATTATTCTGTGTTTGCAACTGCAAAAAATCCGAATTTTCTTGCCAATTATAACTAAACAATGCTTCACAACCCGCTGAGGTCACCTCGGTAAGCGTTACCGCATATAGGCCATTTTTTAATTTGATATTCATTTCTCCGCCCAAAGATACCATACCTTTTTGTAAGATTTCTCCCGTACGTCCCGCTTGATTTTCTTCAACTATCGGAGGCAAACCATTCAACCCTTTGGCACTTACTAATAAACCATAAACAGAATCCGCCGTCTGATTTGCCTTATGTTGTATTTTTGCATTACTATATCCGGCAACAACACCTATTATCAAAACGAAAATAATCGGAATTATGCATAAAACAATCGGAATAATCAGTCCTTTTATACGCTGACTCTTGCTCTCAACAATGGCAGAACCATATTCATTATCTTGTTCCGAACCGCGACGGCACAGACAAACAAAACAAGCAATACTTAGCATCAAAATCAACATAGATGTCAGTGATATCATTGTCCTTTTTTCTACCGTGATAGCAAAGATAAACATAAGTAATATCGCTGAAAGTATAGGCAACAAAATCCATTTAATTGCACTTTTATCGGTATCATGAAAACGTCGCACTATCGCGGATATTTGCGGAATTATCAATACATAGCTGTACGCTTTCATAAAATTTTCCCAAATTGAGGTCGCCGGAGAAGATGTTTTTAGTAAAAAGATATCTGTAAGCACCAAAAATACTATAATCAACCAATTAACTAAAATAAATCCCCAATAATCATAGCGAGAAGTTCGATTCTTAAAGTTAACATAATTTTGAAAAGCCTTAGCGTATGCTTGCAGTATATTATTGCTTGACTGATTTTCCGAATTATCAGTACTCATAATATCGCTCCGATTTACCATTTATTGAAACTGTGCTGATTAGATACCATAAATTTTTGTAAAAAGCAAATACAATATTATGTACAAAAAATACTTTCGCACGATAAATTGAATATTAAAGTTTCCGGAATAATATCTGACAAGGGCGATTTCGGTGGCGGCAACGATGAAGAAGACCTGTATCGGCAGGCGGTTGAAATTGTCCGCACCGATAAAAAAGCTTCCACCAGCTATGTTCAGCGCAAATTGCGCATCGGCTACAATCGTGCCGCCAATCTGATTGAACGCATGGAACAGGAAGGCATTGTCAGTAAACAAGACCACGTCGGCCGCCGCGAAGTTCTGGGAGCAGACTGGCAATCAGCTTCATAGCAGTGGCACCATTATTAATAACCGCCTCGCGAGGGGCGGTTATTGCTTTGCAGAAAACTCTAAAAAAACTCATAGAATTAGGCTAATAGAAAAAGGTTTTTTCTCACGGTGTAAATCACGTAGCCCAAAAAACTCTTTTAATGAGGTTAATACGAAGAAAGTTTCCTCGCGCGGTGTACAACAAAGGTACATAAGCGAGGAAACTTTCAAGTAGTAACCCACTAAAAGAGTTTTTACTATCTGGAGTAGTATTCGATAACCAAATTCGGTTCCATAACAGCAGCGTACGGAACATCTTCAAACTTCGGCACAAATGTATATGTAGCCTTCATCTTTTTGGCATCAACTTCCAAATATGTCGGCCATTCGCGTGTTTGCGATTCGATGGCAGCAGCCACAATAGCTAAGCTCTTAGACTTTTCGCGAACTTCGATAACATCACCGGCCTTAACCATATAAGACGGAATGTTTACTTTTTTGCCGTTAACGGTAACGTGACCGTGGTTTACAAACTGACGCGCCGCAAATACGGTCGGAACAAATTTAGCTTTATAAACCAAATTATCCAAACGAGATTCCAGCAAACCGATTAAGTTTTCAGCGGCATCGCCCGAACGACGAATAGCTTCGGCATAATATTTACCGAATTGTTTTTCGGAAATATTACCATAGTAAACTTTCATCTTTTGCTTAGCAATCAATTGTTGACCATAGTCAGTAATTTTTGCTTTTCTCTGACCATGTTGTCCCGGACGATAGCTTCTTTTGTTAAACGGGCTGTTATTATCACCCCAAAGATTGTCGCCATAGCTACGGCTGAGTTTTTTCTTTGCAGAAACAATACTTTTCATTAAATTTATCCTTTTTTTATTTGTTTACATTATTGTCCCGATAGTTGCAAACCTGAATTTACAACGAGATTCCCTTATTTAAAGACAATCTGCCTTCTCGGAAGTGAGGGTAACGTACACTATTTTTACTTAACTTTCAAGCAAAAAATGCAAATACTGAAAATAAAACACTTTCGACAACAATTTTGCCGCAGAAATTTTAATAATCACACTAAAGTCAGAAATTTTGTTTTTTATTCAAAACATATTTTTTCTTAATATTTGCAGAGAGTTCCTTACCTTTTTTCGGCGTAACGGTTTCAATGATTGTTCCGTTTTGTATGCCTTCGGCAATTCTGTCGGCGGCAACTGTACCGGAAACAACACCTTTTCTTGTTTTATTTTTAAGTTTTGTTTTTACTTCCTCAATATGCGACTTCATATCCGAAACGTATATTTTTCCATCACCCTCTATTGCCGCGACCATAGCAGCATCATGCCGCGATTTGGCGCTTTCCAATGCCATTTTCTTAGATTCTTTATCAGCTCCGGCCTCAATTAAAAGCCGAGCAATTTTCGGTGTACCGGCATAAAACAAAGAAGTATAACCGGCATCGTCTTTTATATTGACATCTGCACCTTCTTTAATTAGAAACTTAACAAATTTTTCTGAAACATCTTCTGCCACAATAAGAGATAAAAAGGTGTTTCCGTGCTCATCTTGAGCATTTATATCGGCACCGACAGCCAATGCCTTTTTCACGTCATCCGGTGTTTCGGCATTAAACAACATCATTTCCGCTTGGTTCATTATTCAAACTCCTCACTCGCGCACTTTATCATAAATATTGCAAATAATTTTGCTGACTTTTTTCTCTGCTTTTTTGACAGGTTGTGGCAATTTCACATTTTCCAATCCCAATTTTTGGGCCAATTTATTTCTTTTATTTGCCAAAAAAGACGTCTTTCGCGCTTTCTCATACATCAACGATAACTCTGTTTCCCGCTTTGTTTTCTCTTCATCCAGCGCTGCCAAAATATCTTTATTATCGACCTGAAAGTCCGAAACTATTTTATACAGATGTTTTAAATTATCCAACGAGGCACCGGCAGAAACCAACATTTTAAATTGTTCTCCGTTATTATGCATTACAGCATAAACCAAAGCAGTGTTGCCGTTTTCATCAAACGCATTTACATCGGCACCGGCCTTTAGCAATAATTCTGTCTGCTTTGCCTCTCGTGCCGACATCAACGCAGTTTGTCCGGTAATGATATGACCGCCCTTAATATCTTTTTGCTTGTTTTTAAAATCAACCTTCGCTCCGGCATCGATTAGCATTTCTGTTTCTTTTGCATTTGCCGCGAGCATCAAAGGAGAAAATCCGTGCTCATTTAAGATGTTTGGATTTGCACCGGCTTTTAATGCTTGTTCCATTATTTCCGTTCGATTGCCGCTGATGGCGACAATTTTGCCGTCTTTCGTTTCCATATATTCATTATTCAACTTTGTGTATGCGTCCATTTTAAGCGCATATAACAGATATTCATCGGCCGAATCTATAACCTCCGCCGGTTCCTCATTTGTAAAATCGTGTTTATCACTCATCTTTCTACTCCTTTCCCTAACGAATCGTTTTATGTCTACTTTCAGTTTACCCCCCCCCGATTTTTGTCAAGTCTTTTTTACAAAATTAAGGTGGATTTTCCCAAAAAAATGCCATAAATTAGCTTTAAGGAGAAAAAATGTCATACCAGTTAATGTTTCAAAAAGCGGTTGAGTTACAGCAAAACGGTGCCTTAAATGAGGCCGAACAAATTTATCGGCAGATTCTCGAAACCGCACCCAACAATGCCGACGTGCTTAATTTACTCGGCCTGATTGCGCAAACTCGCGGCATTCACAGCGAGGCCATCGGTTATTTTTATAAGGCAATAGAAAATGCCCCGCAACATTGGCCTATATTTTTTAACTTAGCCGTTTCGCTCGGTGCTCTGGGCAAATTTTTGGAGGCAACAGAGGCTTATCAAAAGGTGTTATCACTTAAACCGGATTGCAAAGAGGCGCACTTCGGCTTAGGCAATCTCTATTGGGCGCAGAATAATCTTGAGGCCGCCAAAGAACAATTTACCGCCGCGCTTAAAATAGATGCCGATTATCTTGAAGCGGCAACCAACTTGGCGGAAGTCAGCGATGATACGGATTCGCTTGAAAAATTGTCTGCCGACAACCCGCAAGCCCTCTATTATCTCGGTCGCCGCGCTTTTAATGCCCGAAATTTTGCCGCTGCCGCCACATATTTAAGCAAAGCCGACGCACTTTCCGCCGATGATGAAATCAAAGCAATGCTCGGCGAATCCGAATTGGCGCTCGGTCATAAAGAACAGGCTCAAAAACTGTTTTACCAAGCACTAAATCTCAATCCGCATAATCTTTCGGCGCTGATGAATTTGGCCGATATGGAGGCCGATTCGCACAACTTCAATGAGGCGGAAAAATTCTACAAACGCGGCATTGAAATTGCGCCGGACAACTTGCGTCTGCACACCAATTATGCCGAAATGCTCTGCCGCAATAAGCGCACGCTCGAGGGCTTGGAAGAATATCGACAAGCGGTTATTTTGTCGCCGCAAACACCGGAACTCAGCTATAATTTATCGCTTATTTTGAAAAGTCTGGAAGAATACGAGCAAGCGCTTGATTTAATGTTTCACGCTTTTTATCTGGCGCCGGAACACACCGACTGGAGCCTCAATATTGCCGAAACATTGGTATTGTTTAATGAACAGGCGCCGGAAAAAGCACGCAAAATCTGCGAAAACTGGTATCAAAAAATGCCGGAAAACATTATTGTTCAACATTTATGGTCGGCCATAAATCATCAAACCGCCGCCAACGAAAAAGAGTATAACGCGTTGCTGTTTGATAATTTTGCCGCCACTTATGAGCAGACGCTCAAAAATATTCAATATTCCGTCGTTGATAAAATTGCTGAGCTGTATGCCCCGCTTAAGGGAAAAATTCTCGATTTAGGTTGCGGCACCGGTCTGGCGGCACAAAAACTCAAAACCGCGGATAATCAATTTGTCGGCATTGATATCTCCGCAAAAATGCTGGAACTGGCACGGCAGAAAAATGTTTATGCTGATTTACGGCAGACCGATATTTTAGAATATTTGCGCGATTCGCACTCCGATTTTGATGCTGTTATCGCCGCAGATGTTTTTTGTTATTTTGGCGATTTGCGCCCGATTATTGCTGCTGTGTCCCCTACCCGTCTGATTTTCTCAATAGAAACGGATTCGGCGGCGGAAAAATTTACCATACAAGCCAATGGTCGCTATAAGCATAATCCGCAATATATCGAATTACTGCTGCGCAATTCCGGATATACCGAGGTTACGCAAACGGAGCTTGTTTTGCGCCGCGAAAACGGTAAAGATGTTGTCGGTTGTATCATTTCAGCGCGTATTACTTAATTTATTCATAAACAAGCCGCAAAAAAAGAGCGTTTCTCCTGAAACGCCCTTTCTTTTAAGTTGTTGAGCAAAATTACATTTCTCTACCCAAATTAACCGGAGCATGCGGAATGCGTCTAACTCCATGGTCATGTCCGCGTGCATAAGATGTTTGGTTTGTAGTGTTCAACTGCCCATCATTACCGGTATCGGTTCTGCCGATATTGTGCTTTTTAACCATTACCAAGCCATCATCAACATTTGCATCTTGCGGTTGTTTTTCCGTAATCTGAACTCCGGAATCCACATTATTATCAACCGGCGTTTTTTCTACCACCACAGGAGTTTCATCAACCACGGCATCAACTGCAGGCTTTTCTTCAATCTGTACCGGTTGTTCAATATCTTTATCAGCTGGCTTTAAGGCGTGACGAACGACTCCTTTGACACGCTCCCAATAACTGACATGCGCACAGTTAACATCGCCGTCTTTATGCATCAAATCAGCAGTACCGACATAACGATGGTTGGTAAGATGGTCTAGGCTCTTATCCAAATCATCACCGCTAGCTGTAATGCGGTCTAAAGTATTGCCAAGAGCATCAGACGAAACATTTGGCTTTTCTTCACAGAAAATAATGTGATTCAAAGCTTTAATTTCAGTAGCATTTGTCCAATAATCCGGTTCACCGTTTACCATTGTGGATTGAATCAATTCGCCGGAAACGTACTCACCCTTTTCTCGCCAAGCAATCAAGTGCAGATACTTATACATAATTTCACCAACCGGCTTATCCGGCAAAGCCCCGTTATCGATAGCCTTCTGAATGTTATCCGCCATTTTCTGAGCAACTTCTTCCATATTATCTGGATTTACGTTCCAACCATAAATCTTGCCATATTCAGCAGCTTTTCCTTGAACGTGATTTTCAATCCAGTCTGCCTGATTTTGCGAAATACCTTCTCTCCAATCGGCGTGAGTAACCTCAACCGGAGCATCAACCGGAGCCTCATTGCCATTGTTTTGCGCAGCAGGAGCCTCATGTTGCTGACCGGTCAGCGCATCTACATTTTCCGGATTATGGCTGACGCCGATGTCCGAAGCGGAAACATTGAGTGCAATAGCAGCTTCAACCGCCGTTGTACCGGCCAGACCTAAAATAAGACCGGTGCGCGCACGTTTATAGTTAATTTCGTTTTGCTCCGTCTTATTTTCCGCATATTTTTGTTTTGCCAAATTATACAAGAATCCGGCATTCTGATTTGCACCAACTGCACGAGTGGTACCACCTATCAAACGTCCTAATGCCGAAGCCCCCGGAACCAATGCCGTAGCACCGCCCATCAAAACACCGCTGAGCAAGCCGTAGCGCTTATTATTTTTCTTGGTATATTCATAAATTTTATTTTCTTCCGGATTCGCTTTAATCGCCTTTAATGCGTTATTCCAACCGTTCATACCCGACCATCTGGCTATTTCTTGTGCATCACCTTTTGCTTTGGCCGCTTTCCAGTATGCGTGTTTCTTTTCCCAAATGCTCCATCTTTGTTGCGAATACATACTGTAAAGACTATATGTGGCAACACCTGCCGCCGCAACTGCAATAGCCGGAGCCGCAGCCATCAATCCGGCACCGCCGGCAATAGTTGCTGCTGCACTGGCCGCGCCCAAACCGGAGGCACCCAAAGACACCATACTAACACCGACATTGGCGGCAAAACGTCTGCGTGAAAATACGCTGAATATCGCTTTGCCGAATTCCACCGGCGTATAACCGGTAATTTTTTGAGAAATCTGACTCAGCTTATTCAATTTACCTGCCAACCAACTTCCGGCTTTTTCTTTTTTCTGCTCAGACAACTGAACAACCTTATCCATTGTATTTTCTTTGATTTCTTCTCTGTTGGCAGCATAAACATCTTCGCTGATGGCAACTTTCTGATGACGTCTTGCCTTTGCCTGAGCTGTTTTTTCATCTTCTCCGTTGAGCTTAGCAGTTGTAACCGCCATAGTTTCAACATCGCTCCAAAAGCGCGTATAAATATCTTCCTTCAGCGTTGCTTCTTTTTCCTTATCGTCCATTGCGGCAAAAACAGCGTTATCGGAGTGCTTGCGAATCGCATCTAATTCAATCCATCTGCGATGTAATCCTTTAATTTCATTGGCTTTTTCAGCATCAAGAACTTTACCTTCTCTATCAATAACCGTTATTTTATCATCTTCACCGAAAACATCAGACCATTTGAATTTTTCATCTAAAATTGTGCAAATTTTTTCACCATTGGCAACAATTTCATCATCGCTCATACTAGGCATTTGAGAACTGACATAACTTTGTTTGTCATGTATACGTTCAATTTTCTTCGTTTCATCGGCGATTTCTTGTATTGCCGCGGTCTGCTCTTCTGTTAATTCCGGAAAATCTTTAAGAAGTTTCTCGGCTTCGGCTCTGTTTTCGTAAGCCTTATATTCACTCAAGAACTTGGCAATTTTCTTTAATTCAGCCGTATCATTCTGAGCGCGAGCTTCGTCTGCACGATATAACGCACGCAATACCTTCAATGTAGGAATATCCTTTTCAAAATCCTTAACCGCTGCGGCCAAAACTGCATTTTTCGGGTCACGCTCTTGCAAATACGCAATTGCATCATCGAAATCAGCGCCGTATGCGTTTGACTGAATAATTTTCTCTGCGTCTTCAACCTTTTGAATAACCGCAGACTCTTTTTTGTTTGCCATTTTAAAACTCCTTTAAGTGCATTTTCTCATTATTTCTGCCACGACTATACACCCATTTTTACCATTTTGCAACTACTTTTTGTCAAAAAATGTAATTTTTTTGATATTTTTTTCAAA
>DEST01000107.1 GCA_002361365.1 Alphaproteobacteria bacterium UBA3307 | reverse complement strand
TTTTTATGGCAGGAAGGTCATACCGTGCATGCAACTATGAAAGAAGCGGAAGCGGAAACCGTAAAAATGCTCGAAATTTATCGCGACTTTTCCGAAAACGCATTGGCAATGCCGGTGTTGGTCGGCCGCAAACCGGAGCACGAAAAGTTTCCGGGGGCAATTGATACTTATTGCATTGAAGCCATGATGCAGGACGGAAAAGCTTTGCAAGCCGGAACTTCGCACTTTTTGGGGCAAAACTTTGCTAAGTCGGCGGATATTAAGTTTACCAACCAGAATAATGAATTGGAATATGCTTATACCACCTCGTGGGGTGTTTCCACGCGCTTAATCGGCGGTACGATTATGTGCCATGCCGATGATGACGGTATGGTGGTTCCACCGCACGTTGCACCGTATCAGATTGTAATTGTTCCGTTAATCAAAAAACCGGAAGATGCTGAAAAAATAATGGCTTATATAGCAAATATTCAAGTCCAGCTTAAACAACAATCCGCATTCGGCGAAAAACTGCGTATTAAGGTCGACAATCGTGATAAAAACAGTGTCGATAAGGTCTGGGAATGGATACGTAAAGGCGCACCGATGGTTTGCGAAATCGGTTCTCGTGATATCGAAAACGGAGGACTGATGGTTAAAGAGCGTATCTTCATCGGTCAGCCGGAAGGTAAAAAGATTATGAAAGTCGAGGAATTTATTGAAACCGCCGGCAAGCGTCTGGAAGAATTACAGCGACTGATGTTTGCCAAGGCGCAAAAGCGTCTGCAGGACAACATCCGCACCGACATCAAAACACCGGAAGAATTTGCCGCATATTTTGCCAATTCCAACGAATGGATTGAGGATGACAAACCGGGCAAGGTCGCGTTTGTGCGCGGAAAATGGTGCGGCGATACGGCTACGGAAGAAATCTTGAAGTCGATGAAAATTACCATTCGCTGCATTCCGTTTGACCAGAGCGGCACAGAAGGCGTATGTCTGTTGACCGGCAAACCGGCAACAATGGACGTTATTTACGCTCGTTCGTATTAGCAACATTAGCCCTTGCATCGCCTTGGTATACAAGTTATTCGCTGAAAAGGGAAATACATTTTTGGATTTAAGTTAAAGAGAGTAAAATAAATGAAAAAATTATATATTACCATTTTTGTACTTTTTTTATCAGCTTGCACAAGACCTGTCCAGACAAATGAGTTTTGGATAAAAAATTCCCAAAACGAAAATATATTTATCAGAACCGACGGATTGGAAAATGTATCATCTCACAAACTTGTCATCATACAGCACGGACTGGCTTCTAATATGAATCACACCGCGGTGCAAGAGGCTAAACAGGCTTTTTTGGATAATCATTATGTTGTAGTTACTTTTGATTCACGTTATTCATTGGGAAAAGGCAATAATGACGTAGAAAAAGTAGAACTAAAAACATTTACTCAAGATTTGGAAACGGTTGCTGATTGGGTTAAAAAACAACCTTTTTATACTGAACCGTTTGCGTTGGTTGGTCATTCTCTCGGCGGTGCTTCAGTAATAGAATTTAGCGCAAAGTACCCTGAGCAGGTTAGCATATTAGTACCCATAACACCGGTTGTCAGCGGTAAATTGTGGGAAAAATCCTGTATGGAAAATATGCCGGATTTCTGTCGCCGGTGGCAGCATAACGGAGTATATGAATATACAGATAAACAAAACAACAAAACGGCAATTATCCCCTTTTCTGTAGTTACTAGTTCTAAAAACTATGATGCTTACAACTTAGCTACACAAATCAATGCCAAAACTCTTTTGATTGCGGCAGAAAATGATATCGTTATTAACCCAGATGATATCCGCAATCTGTCAAAACATATTGATAATGCTCTGATAGCAACAATCAAATCTTCAGGTCATAATTTTGAAGAACAGCAAAATAGAAATGATTTATATCAGGCAATAAATGCTTTTTTAACACAGTAATTAGCTGACAGATTGTTTTTGTAAAAGTTGCCGTATCTTAAAAATTAAAAATTCCATCTAAATTCTGCCGAGATATCTACGCCCTTTCTGCCACCGCTACGAAACATTGTTTGTCCATATACCGAGAACTTATCCTGCCACGATTTTTGCAAACCTATACCATATTGAGCATACGGCTTTACACTCATCTCAGGAAGTTCGGCATTTTGAGCTTTGAATCTTGTTTTATTTAACAAACTCCACACCATCTGCGCTTCAATATAAGGTTGCCAACCGCTTGCAAAATTATAAATTGTCTTAATTCCCGGCGCAAGATTGAGAGCATGTAACGGGTCTTGTTTAATTCTGACACCGGCAGCATTTTTATAATTAAATGTATTTACAAAACTATAACTCATTTGATAATTAGCCTGAATAATCCATTTATCACTCATCGGACGCCAGTTATAACCGGTTTTGGCAGCCGCTCCGGCCAATAACATATAAAAATCTTCTTTGCCATACATAGTTTTGGCTTTTGCCTGATTTGCGCCAATATTAGCGGTTGCGGCTACAAAGAAGTCGTTTTTATACCAAGCGCGCAATCCTCCCAACATAACACCATATTGATGTATGGAATTACCATCATATTTTTGACGTGATGTGTTGTATCCGGCGTAAATTGAATCTTGATATTCCCAACCGTTGGATATTCCGTTTATAACACCACTACCACCAAAATATGAGCCATACATATTATTTTTTATTTTTGGAGCGTGTTTTAAATCAACTTTTTCAAAGGCTGAATATGGACGTATCCAAGCTGATTTGCTTGTTTTAATATCTCCTGAAGCCAAACCTTGCGAATTTTCGGTATAAATATTTTTCGTATCAATTTCCCCAAAAGCCTCACCATAAGCATTAAGTTGTGATAAATATCCACCAACCAGTGCGGCCACCGGAGCAACCGTAACTGCCGGATTATAACTTTCGTATTGCTTTGAATTTCCTCTTGAAAGCATAAACCCGCCTTGTTGTTCGTCCTCAGCGTATTTTAAATTATATTTATATATCGGGGTAAGTATGTCATAATTACCTGTCCACTGCGCGTGCCCTAAAAGATTTTCATTATGAAAATCCGTACTGACAAAAGGAATGAAATATTCTTTATCGGTCAAAAGCGCGTTCTTTCCTTGTATATTTATATCATCTATTTTCAAAAACTTATCATTGTTTATTAAATAATCGCTTTTTTCAAAAATGAAATGATCTGCCGATTGTGTTTTTAAATCAACATCTATGTCGACTACTGTATTTGCGTTTAAAATCATTTTGCCTAAAATGATGTCGTTAGCGCTACCATTAGCAAAATTGATTTTACCGCCCTCGGTAACGAGCTGGTTATTTCCGGCCGCTAAATTACTATCTTGTTCAACATTAAGCGTGCCTAAACTTATTTGCCATATTGTATTGGCTGACTTATCGGTCATATTTACCTCATCGGCCTTTACAGTTATGTGTACATTATCCGTTCGCGCAATATTTACGGCATTACCGAGAGCGGTCAAAGTATCTGTTTGAGCATCTGTGCCGGCAATTTTCCCTTTTATATTTATATTATTGTCTTTTGCATCCAGTATAACCGTTCCGTTTTGGATATATAAGGTATTATCTTCCGGTTTACCGAGCACGATATCGTCATCTTCAGCAATAACCGCCAGTTTTCCCTTATTTATTACAGATACATCTGCGCCTTTTGCGTTGAAAATACCTGTTTTCAATGCTGTTCCATCCGTATTTTTAGTACCGTCAACCGTCAGACCTTTATGATTGTCGATATCTACATCTTTACCGCTGATTTCAAATAAATTACCTTGTACTGTTCCTAAATCTTTAGTTTGTTTATTTTCCGTAACAATATAATTTGCAGTACTTTCATCCGCAAGCGCATCGCTCAAGGTTGCATTTTCATCACTCAAATCAACATACAATAAATCTTTTCTGTTTGTATGTTGAGATAAAGTATATTTCTTTCCGTTATAATAAATATTAGCCGTTGAATCCGTCAAATTCAATATATTATCGGCATTTTCAAACAACTTTACGGCAATTCCGTCTTTCAGCTGTTTTGCCATATTTTCAGAAACTTTAATTTGCGCAATTTGTGCCGTATTTTTAGCACTTGGCATTTGCAAATCATAGGTATCTCCCAAATCAAAATACAACTGAGCATTATCTGTATTTAGTTGATTTATGGTTATATCTTGAATATTATCGTTCATTGTTGAAAATACGGCATTTGACGCCAAATTTATGGTATTTTCGATTGTATCCAGTTTTTCATCAAAAGAAATTCCGGTGCTGACATTGATTGTTCCGGTACCTTTAATACTACCTTTGGCAACGCTTATATCTATACTATTAACATCTAAGTTGCCATCATTTATCAATGAATTTACCGCAATTTCTTCGCCGGAAATCGACAAATCACCTTTGTTATTCAATCGTAATGTATTATATATGCCGTTGTCGCCATTTATATTTCCTTGAATTTTGCCGGAAAAATACTGAGAAACATTTAAATCAGTAAAATACAGTGTATTTTCTTCCTCAGATGAATTAATAAACCACTCATCATCTTGTTTTATCATAACTTTGGCATTTTCACCTGATTTAAGCGAATTCCAGTCTGATATAATATCGCCTTTGATTTGAGCACCTTGCAAAATATTTATGGCTTGCACATAAGCATTATCTGCAATGTAAATTGCAGCACGACTACCATTTAATACGCCGGCAACATTAAAATATTCCACCAAATTTGCTGATGTTTCAAAATCCGGCTCATCATTCACACCTTCGGATTGGTTATAATTGATATAAGAACCTCTGACATCATTCAGAGTTCCGAAAAGATTGGCTCCAAAATCAAATCCAACGGCAATACTATTTTCACCTCCAGCTGATATTTGTGCATTTTCTTCTACATTTATGTTGTGGTCACGTCCCCAAGTTACGGCTAAAGCCACACTGTTATCACCATTGAGCAAAATTTTGTTTCCGCTCTGCAAAGTATAAGTATTTTTAACCCCTTCTACCCGTACACCGATAGCAGCATCTCCGTCAGATATGATATCTGATGCCTGTCTTATGTTATTATTGTTGCCATAAATATGTATCCCGATACCATGCGTTGTTTTGCTTGGATTGCCGGTATAAACCGAACCATTCCATTCAGAATATCCTCCGGTATACACATCTTGCATATTATTCAAATAGTACGATTTACCAAAATATTTTCTTAAATCAATATTATATCCTAAATCTTGCATAACCGCCAATTCAGCTTCCATTGGTATCAACCAATTACGATAACTCTGATGCGACATAAAGCTGTTGTGTAATTCCAGATGAGAAAGGTCTATCTCGTCATCATCCGCATTATGTATCGGCATACCGTAAACTTGCGGATATGCTTCTTTTGACGCATAACTGACGGAATAATTGGTTAAACCACCGTTTTGAATAATAGCGGTTCTGGCATCAGCAAAATTATCTTTACCGCTAAGCACTTTAAGCGTATTTTCACCAATGTAATAAGGAGAATACTTAAAAATAT
>DEST01000039.1 GCA_002361365.1 Alphaproteobacteria bacterium UBA3307 | reverse complement strand
ACGAGCCCAAAAATATAACACTCCGCGTTCCACCATTTTAAAAGATGATGTTTTACTCAACATTGCCAGTACCTTTCCGCAATCAGTTGATGAGCTTAAACAGGTACGCAACCTCAGGCCGGAAATTGTCAAAGGTAAATTAGGTGCGGAAATAATTGAGGTGTTGCAAGAAGCTAAAGCTCATCCGATGCCTTCTGAAATCTGTCGCACTGACCGTAAAAAAAACGTACACATTCCAAATCATGAGCAAAGTCTGGCCGAAATTTTAAAACTTTTGCTCCGCATTAAAAGTCAGGAATGTGGGGTGATTGCACGTCTGATTGCTACCGATGAAGATTTGCGCAACATCATTATAAATCAACCCGATAAAACCGCAACAATGCACGGTTGGCGCTATGACGTTTTCGGACAATACGCCGAGCAGCTTTGCCGTGGAAAAATCTCGATTTCATACAATCCGAAGAAAAAGAAAATTGAGTTCAAATGAGCACAAAAAAGCCGCTATGAAGTGTCCGATTTTTATGGTACATTTCAAAGCGGCTTTCTTGTTTTGACGTATAATCACAAGCTATCTTATACCTTTACAATGCCGCTCATAAAAGCATAAATTGCAAATAAAGCTACAGCTATCAGCACACCGGCCACAATCATTTCACCAACCGTAAAGGCCGATTTTTCCTCATTATGCTCTTTGCAAGCCCACACATAAACCGGAATCCCGACAACCACAAAAATTACCGCTAAAAGCAAATATTGCAAACCGGCAGCATATATCAGCCATAAGGCATATAACGCACCGATTGTTGCCGAAATCAAAGCCTGTCCGCGACGAATATAAAAGTTTGTCGGATATTCGTGGTCTTCGCATAATTTCCACAAATAAGCACAGCTTGCAAAATACGCCGGTAACACCATAACACCGGTAATGCTGAGCATTGTGTTCCATGCATTGTTGGAAAAATATACAAGCAGCATAAACAATTGCATCAATGTGCTGGTTACCCATAATGACACCGAAGGTGCTTTATTTGCATTTTCGCGCGCAAATGCCGTCGGAAATGTGCCGTTTTCTGCAGCGGCCTGCGGAATTTGTGCTGTGACCATTGTCCAAGCCAGCCAGCTTGTCAATACCGATACCAACAAACCGATATTCATCAGCCACGCACCCCAGCGCCCGACCAATGTTTCCAAAATACCGGCGGTTGATGGATTTGCCACTTTTGCTAATTGTTCCTGACTCATCACACCATACGGTAAAAGCGACAACAGAACGTAAATTAATAAGCAGCCGGCAAATCCGAAAAAGGTTGCCCGTCCCACCGTTTTCGGCGATTTTGCGTGTTTAGACATTACAACTGCGCCTTCTATACCGATAAATGCCCATAATGTTACAAGCATTGTACTCTTGATTTGTGATTCCAGACTACCGAGTTTTGACACACTTGTTGGACTATCTCCCCAAAAATCAAGCTCAAAATTGCTAAACTTAAACAGCATTGCCACAATCAAAATGAAAATAACAAGCGGCACAATTTTTGCCACAGTCCCTATCAGATTGATAATTGTAGCCTGTTTAATACCGCGCAACACCAAAAAATTAAACACCCAAATCAATAACGAACCGCCGATAATCGACAACAGATTATTACCGCCTGTAAAATACGGTGGGAAAAAATAATTAAGTGCATCCATCGTAATCACTGCATATCCGACATTGCCGCAAATTTGGCACAACCAATACGACCACCCGATAATAAACCCGATAAACGGGCCAAATCCGGCACGGCTATACATATAAATGCCGGCGGTTAAATCCGGTTTGGCTGCTGATAAAATACGGAATGTGTTGGCAATAAAATACACACCGATACCGGTAATTATCCACGCCAAAAGCACCGCACCGGCAGATGCACCCGCAGCCATATTTTGCGGTAAACTATAGATACCTCCGCCAATCATTGAACTTACCACAATCGCTGCCAACGCCCAGACTCCCAGACCGCTTGCATTGTAGTTCGTCTGTGAGTTTGCCGGTGTAACGGATTGATTTTCTTTTTTAAGCATTTTAATTCCTTTCATCGCTAAAAAGGCGGTGTTTTAAGCACCGCCCCTCCTCCGCTGTTATGCTTTTGCCGGCTCGGCTGTTTCAAAATTCAAAAAGCCGAGTGCCGTTAAACAATAACCGAATTGTTCCGTAATATTGATATAATTATGCCACATTTGGAATTCGCTGTGTTTCTCTACGCCGCGAATATCAAGTTCGTGCTGCAATGATTTATTGAGCCACATTTCAGCATGTCCGCGAGCAATATCATCATCAATATGAGTGTCGAAGTATTCTACATATTCGGCAGCCCAACCTCCAATAAGCTCACCGTTTGCATCTTTTCCCCAACAAATACCGACACCGGTGGCAATTGCCTTATGGTCATCACGCGACGCACCGTTACCCGCCATAATTACTTCCAAAACCGCACCATGCTTAAACTGATTTACCACTCGGTCTACCGGCACAATATTACCGTAAATTTCTTTTGGTAAAACAGATGTATACGGAATAACATTAAAGTTTTCAATTTTAGCTTGCATCAAAGCAGAATCATAGCAAAAAGTTTCAAACGGCTGCGGCGGAATACCTTCATTGGCTTGTCCCACACCACCTGTAATAAACGCTAATGTCGGATAACGAACACCATAAGTCATCTTTTTTCTCCTTTATGATTAAAACAATATTATACGCCGGAAGACTTATGCCGTTTCGGTCAGCTTTCAATATAAACTTTTGATTTATGCCGTATTCCAGATATATAAAAATACCTATTTAATACGCTATATATTATTATTTAAAAAATTCCCCTTTATACAATTAGATACATTGTTAAATTTAAGTAAATTATCAACTATTTCTTTTACATTTTTCGGAGAATATCGGCAATTTACAAAATCCATTCGGAAAAAATCAGGCGACAAATTGTTGGCTTCTTGCGCTATACAATAAGGTTTTGCATCAAACACCAACATCTGACAATCCTTAGATAGTGCCATAAAAATACGTCCATCTCGCTCTAAATCAAACCATATAGGTTGATTTGAGCAATGCTTACAGTCATTGTTGCGAATACAGCCGACACTTGTAAATAAAGGAACATCTTGATAGATTATCAATGAAGTTTTTAATATTGATTTTTCTATTATATTACTTATGTTTAGTTTAGTATCTTCAAGTGATAATGTAATTTGTGAAGCGCCAATTTGAGCAGCCATAGCAATCGCTTGGGTGTTAAGCATATAAAGCGAAGAATCAAAGCTAACATCTAATTGATTTATCGGCAAAAATTCAAGTCCCCAATAATTAGCCACTTCCCATTTTCGATATCCGCCGTCAAGCAAACGATGAACCACATCTGCGTATATATTGGGATGACGACATACCGCCGGCAAAGCAATACGAACTTTATTTTTAGGTAATTTATACAATTCGGTAATATCACTCTGTGGAGAAAGTGCGAATATAATCTCAGAAAAGTCATTTAAATCAAGTAATTTCAAGTAGTTGATATCATCAACTTTAATTACGAAGCGAGGTTTTTCTTTAGCTTTGAGGCGAGTTGTAATCAGTGGCAATTGACCTTGAAATTCCGAAACTTTTATTTTAGCGTATAAATCGCGCCGTAAGTCATTCAACAATGATGCAGGAGTAAATAAATTTTCTTTATTTTCAATAAGTAATGAGTGTAATTTAAAAGTTGTATCACCGGTTTTGGTAAATGCGTTTGTAATGGCTTCCGTGCTTTTTTGCGGATTTTTAGCCGATGCAAAGTCGCCTTTTATACAAGCAGAATAATCTCCGCAAGTTGCTGTTATTTTATTTTTACATACATCAACAATTACGTCTATTTCATTGTTATTGCGAAATATATTTCGTTTAGGTTTATCATAGTGATAAGCTCCTTTTACCGCACTGGAAGATGCCAGATATACTCTATCACCTTTTTGCAAATGCGGATACCCTTGAGGAAGCTCGATTTCCACCATATTACCGCTAAGTGCCTCAAACACACTTTTTTTACCCACATAAAGTTTTTGTATCGAAAATCCGAATGGTTTTTCATCGCCTATCGCATCAATTTGTAAACCGTCATAACGCGCAACCGTATGATTGGTCACAAAGCGCAATTTGCCGTGTGTCACGCTTTCTACCACGCCGATTAACAATCCGCGATGACCGACAAAATTTCGGTCAATCACGGCTTTATCTTTGCCATTGAAATGAAATTTGCACCACGGACGCGAAAAAATTTGTTTTATATTTTCTTCTTTGTGCGCATCAGCTCCTTTACCGTCCAAAATACCGCGATAATAGTCGGTTACAGCCGCCACATAAAGTGCAGATTTTTTCCGTCCTTCGATTTTAAGAGAATCTACCGGCATATCAAGCACATCTTCACATAGAGCCATATCTTTCATTGAAAACAAATGATTTTTCTGACCATTACACATAAACGCGGCTCTACACGGATACAAGCATTTTCCGCGATTAGCGCTACGTCCGTATTCGATGGCGGAAAATTGGCACAATCCGCTGTAAGAATAGCATAATGCGCCATGAATAAAAGCCTCTGTTTCCAAATTGGGAATAGCTGCGATTTCTTTGATTTCTGCCTTTGTCAACTCTCGCGCCAACACAACTCGTTTAAATCCCATTTTTTGTAAAAACAATGCACCTTCTTTGTTGTGTACGGCCATTTGCGTACTGGCGTGCATTTCAAACCGCGGATACTGCTCACGCATTACACGCGCCACTCCTAAATCCTGAATAATCAGTCCGTCCACGTTACAATGGGTGCAAATATCCAAACTTTCCAGCAAATCCGGTAACTCACTTTCTTGTAAAACCGTATTGAGAGCAACATACACCTTACGTTTCAGGCTATGAGCATACGCAGTAAAAGTATCAAGAGTATCGGCATCAAAATTGGTGGCGGTTGCCCGTGCCGAAAACTTAGATAAACCCAAATACACGGCATCTGCGCCGTAATAAAGCGCAGCATAACCGGCCTCTACATCGCCGGCCGGTGCCAACAATTCTTGTTTTTTCATCAGATAATCCTTTTGTAGTTTAGTGCTAAGTTAAGACGAAATCTAAGCAATGTCAAGCGTATATTGCCAAAGAGTTGGAGCGCTCCGGTGCCGCCAGCGAAAAATATCGCAACCGTTGGAATGTGATTGCCGATTGGCTCGGAGTAAAGCCGACGCAGACACGGATATATCGCAATCAGCACGAGAAATTTGCCCGCGGTTATGAGGCTTATTTGTTGCAAGGCGATTTGCCGACACCGATAATTAAAGGCGCGTTTGATGATTATGACAAGTGGCTTAAAGAGGTTTATAACGACATCAACGAGCTGAATGTGGAATTAAGCGACGACGCGGTGCGTTTTTTCCGCTCGATGACCACAGGAGAATTGCCGGAGCCGAAGGTTAGAGCCGGTTCTGCAAGAGATTCTCGGTTCGCTGACGCGCCCAAGAATGACAGTACAGGCGAGAATGACAGTACAAGGGCTGCGGAAAGCGACGGGATAAATGAGGTGGTGCGCAATACCGAGATATAAGGATAAAATGTAACAAAAGAGCACTGAAATTAAAAATAATATCAGTGCTCGGTTTGGTGTAATATGTAGTTTATGGATATAAAAAACTCAAAAGTTGCCATTACTAAATTTTATCGTCATTTTATAAAAATGTGTAAAAAAATAGTAAAAGCAGACTATTACGAGTAATACTTATTGAAGAAAAGAGTTAAAGCAAAACGATGCTTCCGGCGGCAACGCGTCCTCTGTCATCATAAGGCTCATAACTGACGTGTTGTCCTTCATAAAGGCGTCTGATACCCTTTTCTTCAAGCTTGGTGACGTGAACAAAAATATCTTTGCCGCCATCAGAGGGCTGAATAAATCCGTATCCTTTACGCGTATTAAACCATTTTACAGTACCGGTTAACATTGTTTTGTTCTCCTTAAAAAGTTTGAAATTCAAGTTCATATTAAATGTCCTTAAAGTTCAAATGTTAATAAAATATAATCAAAACAAAGACATAAGCAGCAAATATCAACCAGTAAATAACCGCTTTATCGTGTTTTGATTACGCCCAATATTGAAAGTATTTTATTATGCTAAAAATTATAAAAATACCCTCAACACGTCAAATTTTATAATGCAATTTATAATATTCAAGATTTAAAATTGTATTATTTTTACGCGTATTTATAACATATTGATATTTCAAGAAATATGTCAATATGCAACTAAAGGATAATTTTATAAAAAAATACACCAAGTTTATCGAAGCAAAATTCAAACAAATATCAAAGTCAATTAACTATCTGTTTTAACATTATTTTATTCTATTGCTCCGATTCGATTTTTAAAAAGAGTTTATCTATATATATCTCACACGATAGTGTCATATTTTAATCTGTTTATTGTTAAGTTACACTAAACCGTTACGGCACAAAGCAGCATATACCGGCTTATTTAGCCCCAATTTTTTAACCAACATAGACGGTCTGCTTTCCACCGTTAAATTACGCTCGCCCCAAATATCCCCTTTTCGATATTTCAATACCGCACTTGGCAATTCCGATTTGCCGATACAAGAGGAAAGATACACCCATATTTCATCATTATCCGCCAGATTATCCACCGCTAAACGACGTGCATATAAATTTAGTGTCAAATCAGCTTTACTTGCGTCCTTTGTCCAAGGAGAACCGCCGCCTATTGCGCACGCTGTAGAATAAAAATCAACCGCCAATTTGCGCCCCGTTATCCCGCAATCGGCAATACTTGAGTGTGTGCTGTAATCCCCTGCCCCATTGACAATAATTTGCTCAGGTGTTTCATCTAATACCTCGGAAACATAAGTGTACATATTTTCAGGTTGCAGCATCGGAATCGCCACTATTGCTGTCAATATATGACCGCTATCATCTATTGTAATTTGCGTTTTAATATCTAATCCTAAATTATTGCTTTGACGAGCTTTTTTATAAAGTGCGCGATTAAGTTTTCGCGCCAAAAATAGTTCCCGATTCAGATATTCTTCGCCTTTGCAAGCGTATCCGACAAACACTCCTTGATCACCCCAGCCATCATTTTTTACACCTTGTGCAATTTCGCACGACTGGTTGCCTATCAAATTAAGCACCTTAACTTGACGCACGTCAATTGCTTTATTTCCCCAAATATCGGCATAACGTTCGTCATATCCGATTTCACGTAATGAGGCCTTTACATATTCTTCATACGGCGCATTTTGCACTTTTGAACAAATTTCTCCGCCCAAAACCACGGTATTGTCTTTAACCATTACTTCTACCGCATAGCGCGTTGCGTCATCTTGCTCAATAAGTCGGTCTAAAATGTAGCTGGTAATATAATCGGCAATTTTATCCGGATGTCCTAAAGACACATATTCTGCTGTTTTTATCATATTTTTTCTCCTGTTTAGTCCATTTAATGCTGGACAATTCGGTTAAATCCACATTTATGGTAAAATTTTCCATAACGATATTTGTTATAAATTATTTATTCACATTGTCAAGATTTATTGTTGCGCTTAGCTTTATCTGTACTATACTCAAAGCATAAGGAGAAATAATATGAAACATATCGGGCTGATGTTTGCAATGGACGCGGAAATGAAATTCTTTGCCGCCTTGTTAAAGAATTTGCAACAAAAAACACTGCATCAACGCACTTTTTATACCGGAGTTGTCGACAATAAAGTCATTACGGCAGTTATTTCCGGAATGGGCAAAGTCAATGCGGCTTTGTGTACTGCTGATTTAATCAATATTTTTAAGGCTGAAACAATATTAAATATCGGTATTTCCGGAGGATTGGATACCTCCTTAAATATCGGAGATTTTGTAGTCGGAGCTGATATCGTATATCATGATGTATGGTGTGGTAAACCCTATAAATACGGACAAATGCAGGGTATGCCGGAAATATATCACAGTGCGCCGGCGCTGATGGCAAAATTACCGCAATATCGACAAGGCTTGCTCTGTTGCGGAGATTATTTTGTAGAAAAAGCGGAAATGCTGCAAGATATCAAATCTAAATTTCCTACTGCATTGGCTGTAGATATGGAAAGCGCCGCAATCGCGCACACTTGTTATTTGTATAATGTGCCTCTGCTATCTGTACGTCAAATCAGCGATGTTCCGGGCAGTGAAAATCACGCCGAGCAATATGCCGGTTTTTGGCAAAATGCTCCTCAACACTCCATTTATGTATTGCAAGAGATTCTAAAGGTTATGTAATGTTCTCTGCGCAAAATTACACTCATAAATTACTTAATCTTATGTTCAATCATTATATTTTGTCGGCGTTTTTATTAACTGCTCTGGTTTCGCTTGTACAATGTGGAATGTTTTATTTACAATACGGTGAATTGTTTTATGTTAGTACCGATAGCTATACACGTGCACTGCGTATTCTTGATTGGCTTAACGATTTTCAGTGGCGCGAAAAAATGTTTCCGTATTTTAATCCCTCTGTAGGATTCGTTCTGCATTTTACCCGAATTTGCGATGTGATTTGGCTGATTTTAGCAGCACCTCTTATGCCTTTTATGCCGCTCAAAGAAGCAATATTTTATGGAGGAATGCTTTTTTCGCCATTGTTTATGATATTAACTGTCATTACAATTTTATGGGGAATAAAACCCTATTTACCACCTCTTAAAAATCAAAACATCTGTTTTTTGCTCTTTACACTTATTGTAATTTTTATACTGATAAAATTAACCGGTGCCTTTGATTTTTCGCGTCCGGACCATCATGCGCTGATGGATTGGATTATGGCAATAGGTATTGCGGTGATTTTACGTAATCATCTTTGCGTAAATATGCAACATTTATTTTGGTGCGGCTTATTATG
>DEST01000042.1 GCA_002361365.1 Alphaproteobacteria bacterium UBA3307 | reverse complement strand
TTTGTATCTTGATATTCATCAACCATTATATATTTAAACTTATCCTGATATATTTTCAAAACATCAGGATTACTCATCAATAATGTAAGCGTATAAAGCAGAATATCGCCAAAGTCAACAGCATTAAGTTCAAGCAAACGAGCCTGATATTTTTGATAAATTGTCAACAATACGGTTGAACGGAAGTTAAGTGCCGCTTTTTCTACGGTTATACCTTTATCTTTCAACCGTGAAATACTTTCCACAAAACTTTGCGGAGTATATTTTTTATCGTCCAGTCCTTCATTTTCGAGAATATGTTTAATCAAACGTTTTTGGTCGTCTTCTCCCAAAATGGTAAAATTAGAGTGTAAACCGACCAGTTCGGCATGCGCGCGCAAAATTTTGACACAGATACGATGAAAAGTTCCCAACCATACAGAATTTGCCATATCACCGATGAGGTTTTGTACACGTTCTTTCATTTCATTAGCGGCGCGGTTGGTGAAAGTAACAACTAAGCAATTCCACGGTTGTACCGGCAACGTTGATAAGATATAGGCTAAGCGAGTGGTTAAAACCTTAGTTTTACCGGTTCCGGCTCCGGAGAGCACCAATAATGGGCCTTCAGTAGTTTCGACTGCTTGTCTTTGTTCTGGATTAAGTTCGCTCAACCACGGCAGAGAGCGCTTGAGAGCACCGATGTTATCATAAAGTTGCGGCGCAATATTATCACTATCCAAATCAAAAATATCGGACATTGTATTTCTTCTTAAAAAAAATGCTTGTATTTATTTTGTTAACAAATTATATATACATTTATATTATTATCACTTTAATGCAACGCGTTTTTGCGTTTTACAAACAATTTTTTGAAAGGTACGCTATGTCTGAAATCAGAGATAAATTTATTGTTTTGAAAGAATATATGCAAAAAAATATTTTAGGTCAGGAAGCCTTGGTCGAAAAGTTGATTATTACTCTTTTAGCCGATGGTCACGCTCTGCTTGAAGGTGCACCGGGATTGGCAAAAACCAAGGCAATCAAAAAACTTTCAGAATGTATTGATGCCACATTTAATCGTATTCAATTTACTCCTGATTTGTTGCCGTCAGATATTACCGGTAGTGAAATATTTGTAGCAAGCACCGGACATTTTGAGTTTAGAGCAGGACCGGTGTTTGCCAATTTGTTATTGGCAGATGAAATTAACCGTTCACCGGCTAAAGTTCAGGCGGCACTTCTTGAAGCAATGGCCGAACATCAGGTGAGTATCGGTGGAAAACAATATAAACTGCCTCGTTTATTTATGGTGTTGGCCACCCAAAACCCAATAGAACATGAGGGCACATACAGCTTACCGGAAGCTCAGCTTGACCGCTTTTTAATGTATATTAAAATTGAACAACCGTCAACCGATGTGGAACGTAAGATATTGCACTTAGTACGCGGAGAAGAATTGCAAAATCTTGAAAATAAAGATGCTGAGCGTGAATGTGCGCTTTCAGTCAAAGATGTGATGACGGCTCGAGGTGAGGCGTTTGGTGTACATATGAGTGATGCGGTTGAAGAATATATGATTCAGCTGATTATGGCTACTCGCAATCCGGCAAAATATGATGAAAAATTGAAAAATGCGCTTTCATATGGTGCCAGCCCGCGTGCTACCATTGCTCTTGATAAATGCGCTAAAATTCATGCTTGGCTCGCCGGCAGAGATTATGTAACACCGGAAGATATTCACGCTGTAGTATATGATGTTTTGCGGCATCGTATTATTTTGAGCTTTGAGGCACAGGCAAACGGTCTGACAGCGGATAATGTAATTACGCGCTTATTAAAACTGGTTCCGCTGCCATAACAAAAGGAGAAATATATGTTGGGGCTGGCGCAAAAAAGAACTGATGGAAAATTACACGAAAATCAGGGTTTGGCCGTAACTCTAGAAGAGCTGATATATCAGCAAAATTATTTGCCGTATCTTTCATTAAAACAGAATAAACCCACCTCACAACGTGCCGGAAATGCACGTTCTGCCTTTAAGGGACGAGGAATGGAGTTTGAGGAAGTGCGGGCTTATAATTTTGGTGATGATATCCGGGATATTGATTGGCGAGTAACCGCACGCCGCGGTGAACCTTATACCAAAGTATTCAAAGAAGAAAAAGACCGAGAAATTGTGGCTGTTTTGGATTTAACATCATCTATGGTTTTTGGTACTCGTAATGAGCTGAAATCAGTTACCGCCGCCAAAACAGCAGCGCTTATCGGTTGGCTGACTCATAAATATAAAGACAGATTCGGGGCTCTGATTTATGATGGTAATGAAGTAGTTTATTTAAAACCACAAAATGATATTGCACATCTGATGAATATTTTTCGTAAAATTGCGCAAAAAACGCACGATGTTTTAATTCATCAATATGATGATAATATAAGTAAAGCTCTTGAGGTTTTACAATACCATCAAAAAGGGCAGGGAACAGTGTTTATTTTGAGCGATTTTCATAATTTTGGACCAGACCAATTTGATAAAATCGCTATTTTGTCGCAAAAACATTCGGTAACTTGTATCAATATATTTGATGTATTGGAGGAAATTGCGCCGCAAAATGGTGTATATGCCGCACAATACGAATCGCATAAAACAATTTTTGATACCACAACCGAAGGTTTTACGGCTAAATATCAGCAATATTTCCATCAACATCGGGATTTATTGCGTCAGAGTTGTCAAAAATTTTTATGCGGATATATCGAAATTAGAACAGATATACCTATTTTCAAACAGTTATCCGGAATATAAAAAACTTGACATAACATAAAATATGTGATATTTCTTATACAATTATTCTGTAAAGAAAGAGGAAGAAATGGTTAAATTAAACGAAAATACATCATATAAAAGAGGACAGGAACTTTTAGATTCCGGACAATATGAAGAAGCTGTTGAGCGTTTTGCTGAAGTTATCTCTGAAAATCCGCGTGCATGGAAGGCGTTGAACAGTCAGGGGTTTGCTTATCAGAAAATGAGCAAATATACAGATGCGGTAAATTGTTTTGATAAAGCGTTAGAAATCAATCCTAAATCAGTGGAAGTGCTAAATAATAAGGGTGTTACCTTAAGTATGCGCGGTTTGTATAAAGAAGCAATCACCTGCTTTGATGAAGCATTTGGTTATGACAGAACTTCGCTTGAGGCCTTAAACGGTAAGGCTATTGCTTTACAGCATATGTTTTCTTATAAAGAAGCGTTAGATGTTTTGGAAGAAGCAATGAAGATTGATAATAAACATCCGCAAACACTTTTAAGCATCGCCGTAACTTTGCAAAAACTTAAGCAATATGACCGTTCTATTTCTTTCTTTAAGAAAGTATTGGCCGGTGATAAATATAATACCAAAGCTTGGAACGGAATCGGCGTAACTTATCAGCTTATGGGAGATAATGACTCGGCATTAAAATGTTTTACTAAAATCCTTAATATCAACAGCTCTGATTTACAAGCGTGGATTAGTATCGGTTATGTATATCAGAAGATGTTTAAATTTAAAGATGCTTTAAAATGCTATAAAAAAGCACAGGGAGTTGTTAATGGCCGTTATACTCATAAACTTTATGACGGATTGGCGTCTTGTTTGACTAAACTCTCGGAGTTTGACCAAGCAATTGAAGTTTATAAGGTGATTTATCAAAGCGAAGAAGGTAAGCGTAAATGGGATGCTCAGCGTTCAATAAAGTTTGTTAATAAACTTAAACGCAAACAGGCCATCGGCACACTTCCGGATATTATTCCGCATGATGATGACGAAACTGAATAAGTATCACAGATTAAGCAATATTATAAACGGTGTCTGAAATATCTTCAGCGCCGTTTTATTTTATCGTTGACTTATTTACTAATTTGTTTATTGTTAAACAAGTTGCAGATGAAAGGATAAAAATATGAAAATTGCCTATCAAGGAGTGCCGGGAGCTTACTCACATATTGCGTGTAACACATTGTTTCCTCAACAAGAATATGTGCCTTGCGATACATTTGAAATTGCAATGGAATTAGTGAAAAACGGCGATGTCGATAAGGCTGTGATTCCGGTGGAAAATTCTAATGCCGGTCGGGTAAGTGATGTACACTTTTTATTGCCTAAAGCCGGACTGCATATTGTGGGAGAACATTTTATGCGCATAGAGCATCAGCTTTTAGCTGTAAATGGCGCAAGATTAGAAGATATTCGAAGCGCAGCTTCACATCCGCAAGCTTTGGCTCAATGCTCTGATTTTTTAAAATTACACAGTATCAAAGCTATTTCTCGTATAGATACGGCAAAATCGTGCGAAAAAATTGCATTAGAGCAAGATAAAACTAAGGCGGCAATAGCCTCGAAATTGGCTGCGGAAATTTACGGGTTGGATATTTTGGCTGCAAATATTGAAAATACCAACAATAATACAACACGCTTTTTGATTATGCAAAAAGAAGAGGAGTTTCCGGTAAATGACGGTGGCAGATTTATCACTTCAATCGTATTTACAACCAAGCATATTCCGGCAGCGTTGTATAAGGTATTGGGCGGATTTGCTACAAATGGAATAAATATTTCAAAATTGGAAAGCTATTTACTGGATGGTAAATTTTTTTCTGCACAATTTTATATTGAGGTAGAACAACATATACATTCTCGAGCTTTACAATACGCTCTGTCAGAACTAAAGTTCTTTTCTGAAGAATATCAGATTTTAGGCTGTTATCCGGCACATAAATATCGTAAATAATAAGGTCTTTAAAATGAAATTTCCGCACGTTGCAGAATTAAATCAATTTATAAAAGAAGAACATATTTTTCCGGATTTTAAAAATGCGGAAGAAATATTTACTGGTGGAAATTCTTATAATTTTAAAATCAATACAACCAATGATACTTATTTTTTAAAAATCTTTCAAAGCCAAAATACTTTTAGTAAAATCAAGACATTATATTTATTGTATGATATGCTTTAT
>DEST01000079.1 GCA_002361365.1 Alphaproteobacteria bacterium UBA3307 | reverse complement strand
CTTTGCCAATGTGATTGATGACCATTTAATGCAGATAACCCATGTGGTTCGCGGTAATGAATATATCTCCTCAACTCCGAAATATAATCTGATTTATGAAGCATTTGGTTGGACACCACCGATTTATGTGCATGTTCCGCAAGTGATGAAAGATGCTCAACACAAACTCAGTAAGCGCAATGGCGATGCCTCGTTCCAAGATTTGGTGGCGAAAGGCTATCTGCCGGAAGCTGTGTTGAATTATATTGCCCTCCTCGGTTGGAATCCGGGAACGGAACAGGAAATTTTCTCACTTAAAGAATTAGAAAAAGTATTTACTTGCGAGCGCCTTAATAAATCGCCGGCAATTTTTGATATTGCAAAACTGACGTGGATGAACGGTTGCTATATTCGCAATTTATCCGCCGAAGAATTTCATAAATTAGCGACACCTTATTATAAGGATTTGCCGCAATCACTTGACTTTGAGGCACTGAGTGCCGTTTTGCAACCGCGAGTGGAAACTTTGGGACAAATTCCGGCAGAAGTGGCTTTTTTGGCGCAAGTTCCGGAATATTCCAATGAGTTATACGTAAATAAAAAAATGAAAACTAATGAAGAAATTTCTCGCAAGGCGCTTGAACTTGTTTTTCCGGTTTTAAATAATATGGCAGATTGGAATAATGAAACATTATTTGAAATTCTGAAACAAGTAGCCGTTACTAATGAAATGAAAAACGGGCAAATTCTATATCCTTTGCGTATAGCGCTTTCCGGTCAGGAAACTACACCGGGAGGAGCAACCGAGTTGGCTTGCGTTTTAGGTAAAACAGAAACTCTTAAACGTATTTCTGATGCAATAAGTAAATTAAAATAATAAGGAGGAAAATATGAAGTCTATTTATGTTATTCTAGCGGCATTATTGGTAATTTCACCGGCTGTTGCTTCAAATATGACTGATGATTTTGAAACAATAGATGTAAATCACGACGGAGTGATTACTCCTTCCGAAATGGCAACAGCACAACGTGAATCATTAGATGAACAAAATAACGGAATTGTGAAACTGCTGGATAAAGATGCTGATGGCGTTATCAGTCAGGAAGAATATATGGCATTCTATTCTAAATTAGCATCAAATGAAAAAGAAATGGATACAATTCGTAGCCAGTTTACAAAATTAGATACAGACGCCAGCGGTAACATATCGGCAGATGAACTTGCCTCATTTAGAGCTGATTCGCTTGATTCTGAAAATAAAGAGTTTTTTGAAGCGGTAGATGTGGATAAGGACGGACAGGTAACGCGCAAAGAATATGATAACTTTGTCAGTGGCCTGAAAGGAATTTTCGATTCTGTCGGCTCGGATTATCTAAAATAATCCAAAATGGTATTAACCATATATTAAAGTATATATGTTTAACTAAAAAATGTAGAACAATATTATATGAAAGGATCCTACAATGAAAAAAATGTTGTTACTCACCGGTGTCGCATCGGTATTTGCATTGAATGCACAAGCTTTTGAATTTAATCCTTATTTGGCTGTAAAAGCAAAATATGCGTTTACAGATAATTCTGTAACGACTGATGCCGCTAAATACAGTATGGATAAAGATTTATTCGGCGGTAGCGGAATTTTGGGTGTAAAGTTCCCGTTTGCTTGCGGCGCATTCAGAGCTGAAGCTGAATATACTCGTACAAATGATGCCAAAAAGAATATAGGCGATATTCGGGCCGAACTCAGAACTCAAGCTTTGATGTTTAACGCTTATTATGATTTTAATACCAAAACTTCGTTTACACCTTATGTAGGCTTTGGTTTAGGTGGTGCCAGAATGAAACTTTCGGGCGGCGACAGAGCTATTCATCAAACTGAACTTGCTTGGCAATTGGGTTTGGGTGTTGCTTATGAAATCAATGAGCATTTTACGGCTGATTTAGGATATCGTTACATTGACTATGGTGATTTTTCTGACTATTTAATTGTCGGAGAAAATAAAACAAAAGTTGAAGCTAAAGCAAACGAAATTATGCTCGGTATTCGTTACACTTTTTAATTTTAATTAAGTTTGAGTATTTCATAAAAAAGGGGTCGGTTATATACCGGCTCTTTTTGTTAAATAGTGGATAAAAAGCAAAAAATACTTTTTATTCGAGGTGTCTGTTGCTATATTTAGTCAGTTTAATGTTTTAGAAAAATTAAGAGGTATGAAGTGACTGAAGAAATTCAAGAAACACAAGATGTTAGTGTGGTTAAAACCGATAATATCGCTCCGACCATGATTTCGGAAGAGATGCGCCGCAGTTATTTGGATTATGCCATGAGTGTAATCGTCTCGCGTGCGTTGCCGGATGCGCGTGACGGTATGAAACCGGTGCATCGCCGCATTATTTACGGAATGTATGAAAACGGTTATGATTCGACCAAACCTTATCGTAAATCGGCACGTATCGTCGGTGATGTTATGGGTAAATATCACCCGCATGGCGACAGCTCCATTTACGAAGCTATGGTGCGCATGGCACAACCTTTTTCCATGCGGGTAACACTCGTGGACGGGCAGGGCAATTTCGGCTCTATGGATGGTGACGGTGCGGCGGCCATGCGTTATACCGAAGCGCGTTTGGCCAAGGTTTCCGCATGTCTGACCGATAACTTGGATGAAGATACAGTTGACTTTATGCCTAACTATGACGAATCTTTGCAAGAGCCGACGGTGTTGCCGGCACGTTTCCCGAACCTTTTGGTTAACGGCGGCAGCGGTATTGCCGTGGGTATGGCAACAAACATTCCGCCGCATAATTTAGGGGAAGTAATTGATGCTTGCTGTGCCTATATTGATAATCCGGATATCAGCGTGGAAGAGTTAATCAGTATTGTTCCGGGACCGGATTTTCCGACCGGCGGTTTGATTTTGGGTTACGGCGGAGCCAAACAGGCTTATTTAACCGGCCGCGGCTCAATTATGATGCGCGCCAAATGCTCAATTGAAGAAATCCGCAAAGATAAGGAAGCGATTATCGTACATGAAGTGCCGTATCAGGTGAATAAAGCCAATTTGGTGGCACATATTGCCGAACTGGTTAAAGATAAACGCATTGAGGGAATTTCCGATATTCGTGATGAGTCTGATCGTCAGGGTGTGCGCATTGTGATTGAAATTAAGCGCGATTTCCAAGCCGATGTGATTTTGAATCAACTGTATAAATATACCGAATTGCAAACCAGTTTCGGTATGAATATGCTGGCGATTAACGCCGGTCGTCCGATGATGATGAACTTGCGTGATATTATTTCCACATTTATTGAGTTCCGTGAAGAAGTTATCCGTCGCCGTACCGTGTTCCGCCTAAATAAGGCTCGCAACCGCGCCCACGTTTTGGTAGGCTTGGCAATTGCCGTGGAAAATCTCGATCCGGTGATTGAACTGATTAAAAATGCGCCGACACCGCAAGATGCCCGCGAGCAGTTGGTGAGTCGCAAATGGCCTGCCGGTACGATTGAAGATTGGGTGAAACTGATTGATGAGCCGGACAGAAAAGTGATTGACGGTATCTATATGATGTCAGAAGACCAAGCTCGTGCGATTTTGGATTTGAAATTGCAACGCTTAACCGGTTTGGAACGCGATAAGATTCACGAAGAATTGGTGGATTTGGGCGCGGCAATCAAAGAGTTTCTGTCGATTCTTTCGAGCCGTGAGAAACTTTACGGCATTATGCGTGACGAGTTGGTGGCGGTTAAAGACGAATATGCCACTCCGCGTATGACCGAAATTCAGGATATTGAATATAATCAGGATATAGAGTCGCTGATTCAGCGTGAAGAAATGGTGGTTACCGTGACCGAAGAAGGTTATATCAAACGCGTACCGCTGAATGCCTATAAAGCACAAAAACGCGGCGGTAAGGGTAAATCCGGTATGACTACCAAGGATGAAGATTTTGTAACGCGTCTGTTTGTGGCCAGTACACATACGCCGGTATTGTTCTTCTCAAGCCGCGGTATTGTGTATAAGATGAAGGTTTATAAACTGCCGCTCGGTTCGCCGACCTCTAAGGGTAAACCGTTCATCAATTTGTTGCCGCTGCAAAACGGCGAAAACATTACCGCTATTATGAAATTGCCGGAGAACGAGGAAGAGTGTAAAGGTGTTTCGATTGCTTTTGCTACCGCCAGCGGTAACATTCGCCGCAACAGCCTGATGGACTTTGTCAACGTTCAATCAAACGGCAAGATAGCGATGAAACTTGACGAGGGCGACAAACTGATTAACGTGGCGATGTGTGACGAAAACAACGATATTATGTTGGCAACGCGTCAAGGTAAATGTATTCGTTTTCCGGTGACTGACGTCCGTGTGTTTGTCGGTCGTAACTCCACCGGCGTGCGCGGTATTAAGTTGGCAAAGGGTGACGAAGTTATCTCTATGACTATGCTTAAGCACATCAAAGCGCCGATTGAAGAGCGTGACGAATACTTAAAAGTCTCCAACGCGATGAAACGGATTGATACCGAAAGCGGTGAGACCAGCTGCATAACGGCGGACCAGACCGGTTTGTTGAACTTGCTTAGCTTGGAGAAGTTTGAAGAAATGCAGAAGATGGAAGAATTCATCTTGACCGTGACCGTAACCGGCTATGGCAAGCGCTCTTCTTCGTATGAATATCGCGTAACCGGCCGTGGCGGTTCGGGTATTGCCAATATGGAAATGTCGCCGCGCAATAAAGAAGTTGTCAGCTCGTTCCCGATTACCGAAGACAAAGATATTATGATGGTAACCGACGGCGGCAAGCTGATTAGAATGCCGGTTGATGATATTCGGGTTGCAGGCCGCAAGACTCAGGGCGTGATTTTGTTCCGTACGGCGGAAAATGAGAACGTTGTTTCGGTGACCAAACTTGATGCCGATGAAGGCACCGATGAGGAAATCGATGAGGAGAACGACAACGTGATTGATACCGAAGCCGAGAATGCCGCATTGGCAGATGAGGCAGTGGTTGAACCGCGTACCGATGAGGCTGACGCTTAAAAACGGCTGAAATTAATACACAAAACGCCTTGCATACAAAAGTGCAGGGCGTTTTTGATGTATGTTAAAAAAGAGGGGAATATTTTGTATTAGCCTAATGGAATAGGCTTTCTGGTAAATCAGCAAACGATATGAAATTCCGCCGGAATTAAATAACATCTTCGACATGAGATAAAGCTAATCCTTTGGGGCATATCTGCAATTTATTGTAATAACTCACAGATATATTGTAATTATTTGCAATAAACATATTTTTTTCTGACAGTGCACAACCTTTCTAAAAGGTAATTTATGTTATCACAAATATAGCTATCACATTTTTCGCTTGTGAAAAATGTGCCGGCGACAGCCGTTTGTGCGGCAAGAAACAAAACACGTCATTTTGAGCGAAGCGAAGAATCTAGCTAATCTCAGTGCAAAAGTGCGTTAAAAAATTGAAGTTCGGCGGTCATACTCTTCGGAATACCCTCTAAATTCGGTTGATGTGAATTTTATCTTCAATCATTTAGTTTGAGTGAAACAACCAAGTGTTGCTTCTTATATAACAGGAAGGCCAAACGCATCTGTTTTCGGTTTATTATCATCGTTTGTATTATCTTTTGCAAGTGCCGGTGTTATGTACTTCTCGTATGCTGTCTGAATATCTTCGAATGAAAATATCGGACTGCCAAATCTGTCATACACTGTTTCATCATTGAGCATTTGTTGCCATGTCAGCTGATGATATGTCGGCGATAAAGCGCTGACGGCGTGTTGCAAACTCAGTCGATAAACGTCATCTAATTTATAAATATTACCGGTTTCCAAGTTAACGTGCGAAATTTGTCCGGTATTGGCATCAATATAGGCAAAATGTCCTTGCTCATCAGCATAATTTTTGCACGGAATTTCCACTGGTTCGGGATAACTTTTCTGCTCTGGTTGTTTTTGTGTGTTTTGAGGCTGTGCGGCTTGAATCGAAGGTGCCTGCGCGATGTTGTTAGTGGTGGCAGTTTTCGGTTCAACTGGTTTAGGCACATTTGAACTGATGCCGCGCAGGGCATTTAATCTTTCCAGAGTTAACATGTTTTATTTCTCCTTATTATCTACCACCATAGTTAATCAACTTGCTTGCCAGCATGCTATTGGTTTTGGCAATATCCAATTTCTCGCCGCCATTTTGAATACTGTTTGTCGAATTGGCGTTATATTGGGCATTTAATTGCAATTTATTGCTGGCTTCATACACAGAAATCGAACGCAAATTGCCGTCCGGTGTTTTTTCATAATGGCGCACATTGTTATAAACTCCGTCGGCGCTTTTATCATTCGGGTCATAGGTGGTGATAATATCGCCGCGTTGTACCGCAGCAGTGCGCTTTTCTTGACCTTCACGGTCAGCTTTGCGGGCGCAAGCCCATTTCATATTTTCAAATTCTTGTTGTCTTTTATAGTCAACCATCACACCGCCGTTAGACATTGGCACACCAAGTCCTTCGGCAAAGTTCAACTCTTTACGTAAGGTATCTATTATCTGCGGATCTTGAGTGATAATCATTTCATTACCATGAAAGACTTTGGCTGCATACATACCGTTGTTGCTACCTACCATACCTACAGCTATTTTTCCGCCCGGTCCGGCGCGTCCCATTGAAGCATCTTCAATTTCAAAATCTGTACGGTGCTGTTCATCAGACGGATGGCGATGTTGTCCTCCAAATGATAGGTAAGGATTTTCAATCAGCTGTCCGCTTCCATCTCTCTGACCTTCGCTAACTTTAATGTTTTCCCATTCTTTAACTACCATAAAAGTTTTTTCATCAAATCCCATTTCTTTAAGTTTATCGCTCAAATTTTTGCCGTCTTGCACCATTTCTTTCCATGTTTGATCATGTGATTGGTATGTCATCTTCTAATTCTCCTTTCGTTAGTTTATACAAATAAAAAACCAACTTTCTGTCGTGAAAGCGGGCGGATGTTGAGAAACCGTCATTAAATTCAGTGAAAATTCGGCTCGGCTTATTTGGCATAGCCTCATTGAGCCGACATCCGCCCAAAAAAGGACAGAAGTCGGCACATATATTTAAGTCGCTTATGCGCCGGCGACTACTGAATTTAATGATAGGGTTTCTCACGCCCTCAAGTATGGTCTCCCATACCTGACTCAAATCATAAAATAATTCATAATAAATGTCAACCTGCGTTTTGCTTTATTATAATAAAAATATCATCTTTTTTATAACTTAGCGACATTAGTTGACATCGGATGGTTTTGTCTTTAATATACGCAATATTGAAAATGTTGCAAAAAAAGGAACATAAATGAAAAAATTGATATTTGTAATGGCTTCAGCGCTTATACCGGTATTATGTCAGGCCGGTTGGTCTAGTTGGCTGAATAAGGATAATTCAACCGAACCGCAAGCTTTGCATTTAGGCAATCGGCACAGTCAGTCGTTTTATACCATCAAAAAAGAAATGCTTGATAAAATATATTATGACCGAAGACGCACGCTTTATTGTGATGCGCATTTTACGCGTCATAAACAGCTCGAATTACCACAAGGATTTGTGCTGCCTGATTTGCAAAATGCCGATTTTAAGATATTTGATGCAACGCCTGAGTTGTTGCAAATGAAGGCTAATCGTTTGGAATGGGAACATATTGTGCCGGCACAGAACTTTGGTAAAATGTTTCCGGAATGGTACGACGGCAAAGAGGCTTGTGTTTCCAAAAAAGGTAAAAAGTTCAAAGGCCGTGCCTGTGCCGAGCAGGAAAGCGAGGAGTTTCGCTATATGTATACCGATATGTACAATCTTTATCCGGTTATTGGTGCAGTAAATCATTTGCGTGCTCATTTTAACTTTACTCAGTTTACCAAACCGATTACACCGACTTTCGGAGTTTGCGGCGGTATGGTAATTTCTAAAAACAAGGTCGAACCTCGAGATGCTATAAAAGGCTTTATCGCTCGTACATATCTTTATATGCAAACAGTATATCCGCGTTATCGGATAAGCGATAATATGGCGGCAATTTTGAATGCTTGGGATAGAAAGTATCCGGTAAAACATTGGGAATGTCAACGCGCATACCGAATCGAAAAAGTGCAGGGCAATGCTAATCCGATTGTTAAGCCGCGTTGCCAAGCGCATGGTATGTATTGGGATATAAAAGATTAAATTAACTTTAATTTGATTGTATATGATATTGAAATATTGTTATTTTATATATTTTAAAGCATCAAGAGCACCTTGCAAAATATAAGCCGCTGCGGAAGCATCAAGCACTTTTTTGCGTTTGACTCTAGACATATCAACTTCATCAATTAAAAAACGTTCTACGGCCAAAGAAGATAGACGTTCGTCCCAAAATATATACGGCAACGGAATTTCTTCAGCAAGCTTAGCGGCAAATGTACGAACTTCATACGCTATTTCACCTTCTGTGCCGTCCATTTGC
>DEST01000017.1 GCA_002361365.1 Alphaproteobacteria bacterium UBA3307 | reverse complement strand
ACAAAAAAATCCCTCGCGGCGGTTAAGCAGCGGGGGATTGAATTTTACAGCATTTTTACAAAAGACAACTCGTCTACATCGGTCTGGTTGTATAAAAATGTTCAGAGATGAAAGCACCCAAGTCATAGACATTAGTAGTGTAACCGTTATGAAGAAAACTGATAATTGCCTCCTTATCAAGATACACATACTTAAGTTTCTCAATTCTTTCGAGAAATTCCGGTATTTCGTGGTCTTCTAAGCCTAAATCAAAAAGCAAAGAAGCCTTGCCGATTTCCTCGTCTGTCAGGTGTATTACCTGCGTGAGCCCCATGTCCGACAAAACTTTGCGAACATCATCAATGCTGATAATTATCAATTTTTTCCTTGCCATAAGCATTGTATTAAAGAGTTAAACACTAAATTACTTCTTGGTCGGCGGCGTGAATTCCTTCACGCTTAAGAACACCTTATCCTTAATCAGCAACTCAGTCAGATGCTCCGGCGAGTTGAAAATGGTAACCGGCAGATTCTCAAGAGTTTCGGGAATAGCCGAAGCATCATAGGAGTCTTCCGGATGATCCCGGCTATGATTAACAGCATCCACAAAAACAGCATCTATCCACGTTCTTCTGTGGTGTAGCTGCCGAAGCATATAGGCCATTAACTTCCATTGTTCATCACGCGGCACATCATTTTCAGCCAGTTGTGTAGTTGGTGTATAACCCAACAAATACGGCAACGGAAATGCTGATTTAGGAACTGAGGAATGTATCTCGTTTGCTACATCCGAGTAATACTGATGTGAAGTACTCCACTTAGTAAAAGGACTTGCTTCAATGTCAGCACGAAACTTTTCTACAGCCTTTTGCACCATTTCATCGTATTGTTGGCGATATTCAACCCCAACCGGATGCACATAGTCAAAATTAACATCGGAGTCAACATGAGTGTTCCACTCATCAACATAAACCATTTGATAGCCTTTTCGTCCCCAACCAACGCCATAGACGCGTTCTACTGCCTCAAAAAATGAGTTATAGACAGCCTCACTCAGTTTGTAGTAAATTCCATCACTGATAATCAAAATGACGGGCACTTCGTAAAGTTTACCGTCCTCTGCTTTTATCTTTCGCATAGGCACTAAATTTTAGAATAAATACATTATAATTTGATTTTGAGGATGATATTAGACGAAAATTATCGCAAATGCAAGAAAAAATTAAAAATCCCTTACGATAATATTTATATTGTCATTCTTCGACCTGCGCGGTGCGTCAGGTCATCAAAGAATCTTATCTTTGCGAAGCGCTGTATTTTTTTATGAATCGGAAGTGGCACTACATGCCAAAAGAAAAGATCCTTGGACAAGGTGACGCGTAGCGCACCTTGAAGGATGACATAAAAAAGAAAGCCTCTGACAACTCGTGTCAAAGGCTTAAGCGCAAAACTAAAACAGAATGCTTTCACGCGCAAATTACGAGAATGGTTGCTTCCAAACCAACTCAACTGTTTGTCATTGTCTGTTGCTTCCGGGGAGGTCACTTGCGAACCCGCCCGACAATTTAAGGAAAACACTTGAAATGCTTAAGGCCGCTTGTCACCCGTTAACAGTTATTGATATCCAAACGGACGCTTGCTTTCGCTCGCCACTACTTGCAAGAATCACCCCAGACCGTATTTTCGGCGATAGCTCTTCATCCTTATAGAAATCAGAGGTTCATCCGAGCGCGGTGGTGGGCAGATTTTCTGTTTTGCATTCAAATGGCATTCTTGTATTCAACAGAGAACGCTTGCATTTCCAATGGTAGGGAAGTATTCTTGATTCTTGGGTAAGTGCTTCTCTTATTTGCCAAATTTAATGCAAATTTCCTTAAATTAAGTATATATTATGTTGGAATAATATCATAACAATTTGAAAGTGGGTTGTTTTTAACATCTAATTTTAAATCTGTCAACAAAAATTAAAAGGTTGAAAATAAAAAAAATTATGCTAAAATAAACTAAAATTAACTTATTAAGGATTATTATGAAACAGAAAATGACCGAGGTAGCTTTTTGCTACGATTTTGATGGTACTCTTGCTGCCGGTAATATGCAAGAATATGGCTTTATGGCACGTTTAGGAGTTACACCTGCCGAATTTTGGGCAAAAGTTGATGCGATGACCCAAAAATATGCTGCCGACAACAATTTGATGTATATGAAGTGTATGCTAGATGAGGCTAAAGCACGCGGAATTGCCTTTCGTCGAGAAGACTTTGTGGCATGCGGACGCGATGTCAGATTGTTTAATGGTATAAATGATTGGTTCGACCGTATAAATTCTTATGCTGCTAAAAAATGTATCCATATCTCACACTATCTGATTTCATCAGGTTTGGAAGAGATTGCGGAAGGAACTCCGATTGCCGACAAGTTTTGCCGTATTTATGCTTCGAGCTTTATTTATAACGAATATGGCGAAGCAGTATGGCCGGCACGTTTGGTTAATTATACCGGTAAGACACAGTATTTGTTCCGCATCAATAAAGGCTGTTTAGATGTTTGCGACAACCGCACCATCAACAGCAAGATGTCAGAAGAAGAACGCCCGGTGCCGTTTGACCATATGGTGTATTTCGGCGACGGCGATACCGATGTGCCGTGTATGTCGATGATTAAGCGTTTGGGAGGGTATTGCGTATCGGTGTTTCAACCGTATCAACGCCAAGCCAAGCAAAAAGCGCAACAGTTGGAGAGTGACGGACGCGTTAATCTGGCCGCACCTGCTGATTATTCAAGCGGAAAAGCCATCGACCGCTTTATTAAACGTGTGATTGATAAGCTGTCTGCCGATGCCAAATTAAAGAAATTGTTTTAGAATTTGATCCCCTTCCTTGATTGTTAAGGTTAAGGGGATTTTTTTGCATTTAAAGAATTTGTGTATAATGACTTAAAAAACTTTGAATATCCCTTTTTGAAGCATAGGATAAAGCATATATTAGTAGTATTAAATTAGCGGAGGAGAAAATGAAGTTTGGCATAATTTCTAAAAAGATGCTGACAACTGTTTTGGCTGCACCGGTTTTATGTGTGGCGGCTATATGGTTTTATTATAGTGGTAATTGGCAGCTGGGGGCGTATGATAAGCCTGTGGTAACCATAAAAGAAAAGGTAATAACTGAAGAATATGTGAAACCGCGTCCGCTTTATGTGCGCTACAGTTCGTCAGCTGCAAGAGTAGAAATGTTGTATCAGCCGCTGAACGAATATATTAAAATACAGCCGCAAATACGCGGAGAATGGTCTTGGTTGAACGATTCTACTTTGCGTTTTGTGCCGGAAAATGATTTTTTGCCGGATACTAACTATAATGTTGTAGCGGCGCCAGAAATCTTTAATCCGCAAGTTAAAATAAAAGAGAAGGACTTTTCATTTACCTCTCCGCAATTTAAGGGTAAAGTGGAAAGTTCGGCGTTTTATGAAGACCCGCTTAATGTGCACAATAAATCGGCAATAGCATCATTTTCTTTTAACTATCCGTTAAAGCCGGAGAGTATTAAAAACGGTGTAAATGTTCGTACAACCGGCGGAGCAAAGTATGATTTCAGTTTCAAAACAGATGATACAAATACGCAGCTTCACATAATTTCTGCGCCGCTTAAAATAGCTGAAGAAGCCGATTTTGCTAAAATAACTGTAGATGAAATAGAAAATATTTATAATGCAAAAAAGTTGATTGCTCCGATTGTGGCAAAAGTTGAAATTCCGAGTAGTGATGCTTTTTTTCAAGTACAGTCAATCAAAGCCGATATAATCCGCAACAGCCTAAAAAATAATAATCCTGAGCAAGTGCTGTTTGTTGAATTTACCACCGCAGTCAATGCGGCGGATTTGGCGGAGAAATTTGCTTTATATTATTCTCCGGAAGATTGTGAAAAAACATTTACCAAAGCCGCAAAAGCTGAATATAAATTAACAGATTTAAAGAATATACAGAGCTTAAAAATTGAGGAAATATCACGCGGAGATGAAGGCTTAAAACAACATATTTTTAAATATGATGTCAGCCAACCATCCGGTTGTTTGATTGCTCAAGTACAAAAAGGTCTAAAGTCAACGGAGGGATATATTTTGGCGCACGATGCGATTGAAACCACAGACTTTAAGCCGTATCCGCGAGAGGTTAGTGTGGCGGCAGACGGTGCGGTTTTGCCGCTTAAAGGAAATCATCAGGTTAGTTTTTTAACTCGCGGAATTGATAATCTTAAAGTTGAGGTAGCACAAATAAGTGCCGAAAATTTGAATCACTTGGCAACACAAACCGGTGGAGATTTTGCTCATCCGTTTTTTATGAATTATAACTTTACGGAAAACAATATTGCCCGAATATATGAAAAAAATTTGCCGATAAATCAGCAAAAATCAGGTGTTGCAAGTTATGCCAGCGTTAATTTGGATGAATATTTTCAAAACAAAAAAGGTATTTTTATATTACGTGCCGTAGGTTTTTCCGGCGGAGATTATTCAAGCAATATTGAAAAACGCCTGATTGTGATAACGGATTTAGGAATTGTAGTAAAAGATAATGCTGATGAAAGTCATAATATTTTTGTTTCTGATGTGAGTCTGGGTAAACCGGTTGCCGATGCAAAAGTCGAAGTTTTAGGTAAAAACGGTCTGCCTGTTTTGAGTGCAAACACTAATGCCGAAGGTATGGCGTATTTACCGAATTTTTCTAATTTTCAGAATGATAGAGAGCCGGTTGTTTATAAAGTAAGTAAAAATGATGATGTTTCATTTTTGCCGATTAACCGTTATGACAGATTTTTGAATATGTCACGTTTTGATGTGGGCGGAGAATATGATTTAAGGCAAGGTGATTATGCACTTAAAAGTTCAATATTCAGCGACCGCGGCATTTATCGTCCGGGAGAAACAGCGGAATTTGGGATTATTGTTCGCCAAAGCGACTTAAAAATACCGCAAAATTTACCATTTTTGTTGGAAATACGCAATCCTAACGGAGATTTGGCGGCAAATGCCGAATTACACGCCGATAATGTCGGCTTTATGACATACCGGTTAAAGTTGGCACAAACGGCAGTTACCGGGCAATATAATCTGACATTATATGTTAAGGGTAAAGACAATCAACAATATTATGTTGGGAATTTGTTGTTCAAGGTCGAGGAGTTTTTGCCGGATAATCTTAAAATAAAAGTAAAATGGGAAGATGTACCCGTTAAAGGTTGGACTACAAAAAAAGATTTGCGAGCTTTAATTGATTTGCAGAATTTATACGGAACTCCGGCAGTAGGGCATACAATCAAGGCATCATACATAATAACTCCGACAATATTCAGATTTAAAGAATATGCAAATTATGTGTTTTTGACACCTAACGCTACTGTAAAACGTCGCACGTATGAGCAAAACTTGCCTGATGTAAAAACGGATTTAGCTGGTATGGGAACATTGAATATAGACTTATCGGCATTTAAAGACGGTCCGTATGGTTTGCGCTTGTATGTAGAAGGATTGGAACAAGGTAGTGGCAGAGGGGTAAAAGCTTCCCTCGGATTGTTAACGGCCGAAGAAGAATATCTTGTCGGCTGGAAAGCTGATGGTGATTTGAACTATATTCACAAAAATGCAACACGTCATATTTCTTTTGTAGCAATCAACAATACATTAAAACAAATAGTTAAAGATAATTTAGTGTTGAAATTGGTGCGTAAAGATTATGTCGCGAGTTTAGTGGCACAGCCTAACGGAACGTATCGCTATCAAATGGTACCAAAAGAAGTAGAAGTTTATAAAAAATCGTGGCAAATTGATGCAACCGGAACCAAGATTGATTTACAAACCGATACAGCCGGTGAATATGTGTTGCGCATAGAAACAAATGACGGCAGAATATTAGCAAATGTTGAATATACGGTTGTCGGTGCATCAAATATGCAACATACGGCAGATCGAGAATCTGTTTTAGGGCTTAAATTGAATCGTAATGAATATAAAGCAGGAGAGGACATAGAAATGCAAATTACCGCTCCTTATATCGGTTATGGTTTGATTACAATTGAACAGGATAAAGTTTATGCATATAAATGGTTTAAGGCGGATACACAAACTCTGGTAGAGCATATTACTTTGCCGGATAATGCAGAAGGTAATGCTTATGTTAATGTTGCATTTTTCCGCGATGTAAAATCACCTGAAATTTATTTGCCGGCTTTAAGTTATGCGGCAGTACCGTTTAATATCAATCAGGATAATCGCCTGCTGAAAATCGAACTTGATGTGCCGCAAAAAGTCAAGTCAGGAGAAAAATTGGTTGTTAATTATAAAACCACACAAAAAGCAAAAATCATAATTTTTGGGGTTAATCAAGGAATTTTGCAGGTGGCGCACTATGTGCAACCTAATCCTAAGGCTGATTTTTTGAAAAAGAAGGCATTACGGGTAATAACATCGCAAATTATGGATTTGATTATGCCGGATATCCAAATTTTGCAAAGTCTGTCAGCAAGCGGAGGTGATGATAGTTATGAGGCATTAGCTCTGGAAAAATATCTCAATCCATTTGCGCGCAAGAATGCCAAGCCTGTTGCTTTTTGGAGCGGTATCATAAAAAGTGATGACAAAGGCGGAAGTTATATCTATCAAGTGCCGGAAAGTTTTAACGGAGAAATTAAAGTGATGGCGGTAGCTGTGTCTGAAGAACGTTTCGGTAGTGTCGGAAAGTCGGTTTTGGTACATAGTGATTTTGCTCTTGTACCATCAGGACCGCTTAATGTATCTCCCGGCGATGAATTCATTATCGGATTAAGTGTTGAAAATATGTTAGAAAATTCCGGTAATGACTATCCGGTAAGTGTTGATATTGATGTCGGTGACGGATTTGAAGTTATAGGTGAAAAAACTCAGATATTGAAACTCAGCGGTGGCAAAGAAAATATGATAGAATTCCGTTTGAAAGCGTTACCGCAACTCGGAGCAAAAGAAATCAGATTTACGGCGCAAAGCGTGGCAGATAAGGATAAAAAATCCGTTATGCCGTATACATTGAGTGTGCGTCCTGCAACCTTATACGGTGGGCACTATCAAATGGGGCGTGTTCGTTCGAAATATAAACTAAAAGGTGTGGAAAATTTGTATTCAGAATATCTGATACAACAGATTTCGGCATCAACATCACCATTAGTATTGGCAACAGCTCCGCTTAAATATCTTGATAAGTTTCCGCATTATTGCACTGAGCAAACCATAAGCAAGGTTTTCCCGGCAATTGAAGTGTTTTTTAAATATCCGGAATTGCTGAAAAATATAGATGTTTATGCATTGTTTGATGATGCTATTGCTAAATTATATGAACGGCAAACATTGAACGGTGGTTTTAGTGCATGGAGTGTTTCCGGTGCTGAGCCTGATGCGTACGCCTCAATTTATGCTACGCACTTTTTACTTAAAGCGCAACAGCATAACTTTAATGTTCCGCAGAATATGTTGGAACGAGCTTTGGCATATTGTGCAGCCGAGGCGGCGCGCGAACCGTATAACAAAGCGGATTTTCTGCCGGCTTATGCAACTTACGTGTTGACATTAAGCGGACGAATTACCACAAACTATCTGCTTAATTTGGAAGAATTTTATAAAGAAAAATATCCTGACGATTGGCATAATACTTTAGGGGCATCGTTTATGGCTGCGAGCTATAAACTATTGCAAGATAATGCAAAAGCGTATCGTTTGGCCGGCCATTATAAGACTGTTGGTATGGCTGCGGAAGATGTGCTTAATGATTATCTGACAGCAACTTATTTTGCAGATTTGTTTGAAACTTTGCGCGCCGAAAAAATTCAAAATTTACTTTCGACAATGTCAGACGGCAATTTTACAACCAAATCAGCAGCCTGGGCGGTTTTGACTCTAAATGCAATAGGAGATAATATAGCAGATAAAAATATTCGTTTTTCCGAATATAAACCTCAATATACTCCTTTTCCAACTGTTGATTTTACGCCGGAAACGAAAAATTTGACGGTCAGTTCAGATGAGCCTTTTTACTATGCAGTCAGCCAACTCGGTTTTTTGCAAGAGAAAAATATTGCAGCCACTGCAGACGGTTTGGAGATTAGTAAAGAGTATTTCGATAAAAACGGTAATCGTGTAACAACCGCTCGTATCGGCGATGAATTGACAGTAAAAATTCATTATAGAAGCCTAAAAAATAATTATATTTCTGATGTAGCGATTGTAGATTTACTTTCCGGTTGTTTTGAAGCAGTAAATAATAGTATCAGCACTGACGGATGGATAGCTTCGTCTGAAATCAGAGAGGATAGGGTGGTGGTGTATGCTTCAGCCGAATCACAAGCTAAAACTATCAGCTACAAAGTAAGAGTTGTGGCTCAAGGAAAATTTATAGTTCCGGCAGTTTACGGCTCAGCATTATATCAACCATTGGTACGAGCTAATTCGGAATCTTTTGTGATAACAATTGATGAATAATTTGCTGCAAATTCTGCAAAAGATGCGGAAACGGACTTGGGTTACAACAATAATAGTGACTGCAACATTTTTTTTATTGTTGTTTATCGTTGTGCCAAAGCCGGATTTATATGCGCAATACAACTTTTCTTCCGCAGTATATGACCGCAACGGAAAACTGCTGAAATTGACACTGTCGGTTGATGATAAGTATCGACTGTTTGTGCCGTTTACTGAAATTCCGGAAGAAGCAAAAAGGGCACTGTTGCTATATGAGGATAGGGGATTTTATTTTCATTTTGGCATAAACCCGCTGAGTGTGATAAAGGCAGCAATACAAACAGCTACAGGAAGGCGTAAGCGCGGTGCTTCTACCATAACAATGCAAGTGGCGCGAATTATATATCATATTGATTCGGCAACAGTAATTGGAAAAATTAAGCAGATGCTGCGAGCATTGCAAATTGAGATGTTTTATTCCAAAAAAGAGATTTTAGAAGCATATTTTAATGTGGCACCATACGGAGGAAATATAGAAGGTATTGGCGCAGCGGCACAAATTTACTATAATGCAAAAACAAAAAATCTTAACTTGCCACAAATTTTGGCTCTGACAGTTATCCCGCAGAATCCTGAGAAACGCTCACTTTTGTCGGTAAGGGGAAGACAAAAAAATATTATTGCCGCAACAATGCTGCAAAAAATATGGAAACAAAAATATCAGCATAAAGAAAATGAATATTTAAATTTACCGTTGGCATCAAGTGTATATTTGCCTAATGAAGCCCCGCATTTTGTCCGGCGTGTATTAGAGAATCGACAAGGGCAGATAGTTTCTACTCTTGACTTAAATTTGCAACATCAGGCAGAAGAAATTTTGCATCAATATGTGACGGCTCATCACAAGAAAGGTGTTTATAACGCAAGTGCATTGATTATAAATGCGCAAACTATGGATACATTGACATATATCGGTTCAAATAATTTTTATGATAACAATATTTTGGGACAGGTTGATGGAATTAAGGCGTTGCGTTCTCCGGGCTCGGCGCTCAAACCGTTTATATATGCTTTGGCTTTGGAAAAAGGTATTATTCACCCTAAAACAATGCTTAAAGATGTGCCTAAAAATTATGGACTTTATACGCCGGAAAATTTTGATAAATCATTTTATGGATTGGTCAATGCAACCGATGCTCTTATTTTCAGTCGTAACATACCGGCGGTGGAGTTATTGCTGCGAGTAGGCGAACAAAATATGTATAATTTGCTTAAAAATTGCGGAGTTGCGAAATTAAAATCGCCGGAATTTTACGGATTGGCAATGGCACTCGGCGGAATCGAAGTATCAGCAGAAAATTTGGGGGCAATGTACGCAATGCTTTATAATTATGGCAAGTTTGAAAATATACATTTTGTAAAACAAGAAAAATTGCCGGTATCACAGCAAATATCTCCGGAATCGGCCTTTATGACTATGGATATGTTGAGCCAAAATCAGCCCGTAGATGAGCTAAAAAATGGATTTTCAGGAACAAAATTGCGATATCCTGTAGCGTGGAAAACCGGTACTTCATATGGTTTTAAAGATGCGTGGAGTGTAGGTATAGTCGGGCCGTATGTGGTGGTTATATGGGTTGGTAATTTTGACGGAACACCGAATAATGCATTTGTCGGGCGTGAGATTGCCGCACCGCTCTTTTTTAGATTTATCAGACTGCTAGGCAAGCAAAATAAGTTTTTGCCATCTTTACAACCTCGTACTGACTTGAATTTAGCTGTTGTTGAAGTTTGTCAAAATACCGGAGATATTGCTAATTCCGATTGCACTGATACGGTGCCAACATATTTTATTCCGGGAATATCGACAATTAAACTATCTAATGTAACACGAAGAATTCCAATTGATATAGTCAGCGGATTACGGGCGTGTAAACACACACCTCCGACAACCGAAATGCGGGCATATAATTTTTGGCCTTCTGATGTGTTGCAAGCATATGCACACGCCGGAATCACCTTAAAACGGCCGCCGGAATTTAAGGAAAATTGCACCAAATTTGATAGAACTTACAGTGGTACACCTCCGCAAATTATATATCCTGCCGATAAGAGTCGTTATTTAGTACGCTCGCAAAAGCTATCACAAGAAAAAATAGCTCTAAAAGCGGTGGCAGATGCTGATGCTAAATATATTTATTGGTTTATAAACAATAAATTAGGAGCTAAAGTTAATGTAAATAATATAGCTGAAATTACTCCACCGGTCGGACACTCGGAAATTAAGGCAGTTGATGACATAGGACGCGAAACAACCGTAAATATTCAAGTTGATTTACTAAATTAATATTGTATTTCAAATAGTTATTTGTTGTTTTTAAAGTAATTTATGTACCAGTCCACGGTCTTAATGATTCCGGTATCAAAATTTTCAGCAGCTTTCCATCCTAACTGACTGGAAAGTTTGTTTGAATCAATAGCATAGCGAAAATCGTGTCCGGCTCTGTCAGCTACAAATGTTATTAAATCCGCATATTTTTTGCCTTCACTTCGCGGACAACGTTCATCAAGTAAGGTACATATTTTGTGTACAATAGCGATATTGCTGAGTTCGTTATGTCCGCCGACATTATAGGTTTCTCCTGCCGTTCCGGTATGAAAAATTAAATCAATAGCTTTGCAATGGTCTAAAACATACAACCAGTCACGCACATTTTCTCCGGTGCCGTAAATAGGTAGTGGCTTCTCATTAAGCGCACGTTGAATAATCAGCGGAATCAGTTTTTCCGGATGCTGTTTCGGACCATAATTATTAGAGCAGTTAGAGGTTGTAACATTCAGACCGAAGGTATGATAATATGCTCTCACCATAAAATCAGAGCTGGCCTTACTTGCAGAATATGGGGAATTTGGGGCATAAGGTGTTGTTTCTGAAAAATATCCTTCCGCTCCGAGAGAACCGTAAACTTCATCGGTAGATATATGATGAAAACGACATTTTTCGTATCCGTTTTTAACTTTTTGCGGAGAATCCATCCAGTGTTTACGTGCCGCTTCCAACAGATTGAATGTGCCGATGATGTTGGTGTTGATAAAAGCGCGCGGTCCTTTAATTGAGTTATCAACGTGGCTTTCGGCGGCAAAGTGAATTACTCCGCGAACATCATATTTTGCAAACAATTCATCCATTTTATCGGCATCGCAAATATCTGCTTGCACAAAAGTATAATTCGGCATATCTTTACATTCGTGTAAATTATCTAAATTTCCTGCGTACGTTAACTTATCTATATTAACTATATGATATTGTGGATATTTTTTACAGAAATACGGTACAAAATTAGAACCGATAAATCCGGCACCACCGGTAATTAAAATTGTTTCAAACATTCTCGTTATCCTCTTGAATGGTATAAGATATTGCAAAACACAGATTATTCATTATTTCTCTCTGAGTATACTTTGCTTAAATATTTTTTATATTCTCCGTCTTTTAAGCTGTTGATATGCTTTAATAATTTTTCAGGGCTCATAAATCCTCTTCTGAAAGCAATTTCTTCAATACAGGCAATTTTAAGACCTTGACGTTTTTCCACAATTTGCACAAATTGACCGGCATCCATCAAGCTATCCGGAGTTCCGGCATCAAGCCATGCATTACCCCGTTGCATAACAACAGCTTTTAAGCGATTTTCGTGTAAATACAGATTATTTAAATCTGTAATTTCAAGTTCACCACGAGCGGAAGGTTGTAAATTTTTTGCTTTTTCTACCACATCTGCCGGATAAAAATACAAACCGACAGAAGCGTAATTGGATTTTGGATTTTTAGGCTTTTCTTCCAATGATATAACGCACTTGTTTGAATCAAATTCCACAACACCGAAACGTTCCGGATCAGAAACGTGCTGAGCAAAAATAAGTGCGCAATTTTCGTGATTTTCCGCGACTGTTTTTTGAAAGGAATGAAATTGTTGTCCCATATAAAAGATGTTGTCACCCAAGATTAAGCATACCTTATCGTCATTGATAAAATCGGCCCCAATAGTAAAGGCTTGAGCAATTCCTTTAGGTTCAGGCTGGATAGCATACTGAATATTTAAGCCAAGCAAATGACCGTTGCCGAATAATTTTTCGATATTAGGAGTATCTTGAGGGGTAGATATAATCAATATCTCTTTGATTCCAAATAACATTAATGTAGATAGTGGATAATAAATCATCGGCTT
>DEST01000092.1 GCA_002361365.1 Alphaproteobacteria bacterium UBA3307 | reverse complement strand
CCGTAGTCAGATGCTCTATCCAATTAAGCTACGGGCGCCTCAACTGATATGTTAATATATCAAATTATTTTTAATTGCAAGCATTATTTTTCAAAAATTACTGTTTTTTTTGAAATTCATTAAAATAATCATCAGCAGTTTTACCATATTGATCTTTAAATCGCACTTCTGCGCCTTCAGCAATTAGAATATTGCGGATTGTCGGATACAAATTCGGATTATGTTTAGCAAACAAAATCAGAGCGGTTTCGCCATCAATATTGCGATGATTCAGGTTTATCGAAGTATTAAGAAACATAGATATTATGTTCGTCAGTTCTTTTTGATATATTTTTTCCGGTTGTTTTATTGTATTTTGCTTTTTTGCCAAATACATCAATGCCGTATTACCATCAATATCTTCTGCATTTACATCTGCTCCTTGCGCCAACAAGTACTCAACCAAAGGTTTGTTCATATTTTTTGCTGCCGCCATTAAGGCTGTTTCTCCATTTTGCGTAACATGTGAAATATCCGGCTTTAATTCTAAAAATTGCTTCGTAATTGTTGTTTGCGTTCCGAGCAAATTCATAAGGTTAGAGCGGTCATTTGAAATATGATTGATATCTGCTCCGTAATGAATCATTGCCATTGCGCATTTTTCATTATTACTAAGCACACATTCATCAAGCACTGTTTTTCCTTGAGTATTCTCTTCATTAAAATTAAATCCTATTTGCGATAAAATATCCAAATATTCCGGATTAAAATGATGAATTGCTATGTAAGAAAGCAAACTCTCCCCGTTTATTTTGGCTGTAGTCGGTGATTGATGCAACTTTAAGATTTGCGCAAAAAAATCTGCATCATCTTTTAAAACAGCTTGTTTAAGCGTAGTTTCATCAATTTCTTTTACATAAGAAAGTATTTGCTCCTTAATAGGTTGAGTTATCGACTCGTTTAAAACCACATCAAGCGGAGTTTGTCCGTTTTCATCTCTAAGGTGCATAATATCAGACACTTTGCCAAATGCAGACTTTATCAACTCAACATCATCTAATTTTAACAAATAGTGCCAGATTACAGTACTTCCATCGGCCATCTTTTGAGAAATATCGGCATTTTGCGATACTATGAGATTTCTTAACTTTGAGTCTACTTGATGTGTTAATACATAGGTTAAAGCATTTTCTCCATTTTTGTTGCGTAAATTTACATCAGCGTTTCGTGCCAAGAGTTCTTTAACAAGCGGAATGTTGTGCTGTTGCAATGCTTTCAGTAAAATAGTGTTACCTTTTGCATCTTGCTGATTTATATCTACCGATTTTTGCAATAAAGAAAACAAAATTTTATTAGAAACACTGTTGCTAAAGGCATATAATAAAATAGGCATATCATTTGGCAAAGAGGTATTTACATCGGCACCTTTATTCAACAGCAACTCCATTAAATCATACTGATTTTGTTTAATAGCCTGTGCAAGTGGAGAAACTCCTTCTTTGTCTGCAATATTTACATCTGCACCATATTGCACTAATTGTTCAATATCCTCTTGTGGAGCATTATTTTTTATGGCGTACATCAGCAAGGTATCTCCGTTTTTATCTTTTTGATTTATGTCTGCACCGGACTGAATAATCTTACGTATTACTTCAGACGGCATATTGTTACGGATAGCATACATCAAAGGCGTATTTCCGTTGTTATCGACAATATCAACTTTTGCTCCTGCATTAAGCAATAGTATTATTATTTGTGGATTCTGTTTGTGCTTAATGGCATACATTAACGGTGTTTCTTTGTTGGCATCAACAATTGAAACTTCCGCTTTATTTTGCAACAATAACTCTATAATCGCCGGTTGTGTTTCATTTTTTATGGCAAAAAACAGCATTTTACTAAGGTCATTTGAAACAGCATTTTGCAACAGTAAATATTTTACCATTTCAGCATTATTTAGACGGACTGCTTCTTCTAAAGCGGTTGTACCACGTTCGTTAGGCAAATTTATTTGACTGACAAAGCGCTGTAATACCTCGACCGGAGCGGAAAGATTAACAGCATAACTAAACGGGGTAAGTCCAAAAAACAATCTTTTGGATATACCATTAAAATCAGTTGAATATTTTTGGTATGCCATCATATCATCAAGCGACAAGGCATACATTTTCATTTCTTTTTCCAAAGATTGCAACAGCTCTTCCTGCCCCGTATTGAGGGCTAACCAAAGGATTGTGTACCACAAATTGCGCTTGCTTGTATATTGCCCGATTTTATTTTGCAATATTGCCTCATAAATAGTCTTCAACGTTGTATCGGCGGCAATATCAACCACAGCCATTTCCGAACCTTCCAGAAAATATTTGACTTTAGTCAGTTTACCTTCTTTATCAAAATAGCGTGCAGTTCCGTCAAGCTTTCCGCCCTTATAATTTTCTATTGCGGAAGGTGAACCGTCTTGATAAAAAAGTACGCTCAGACCATTTTTTTCATCATTAACATATTGTACTTTTTGCGCCGGCTTTTTATTGGCAAAATATACGTTGGCCGGTCCGTTGCGTTTGCCGGCAACATATGAAATTTCAGATACACCTCCCTTTTCGGAATATATCTTATGTATGCCGTCTTGCAAGCCTTCTTTATACGAAATTTCTTCTAATAAATATTTTTCATTAAATTTTTTAATAACACCATCAAGCTTGCCGTTTTTGTAAACATTTTCTTGTACCAGATGATTATCTTTAATAATCTGTTCAATACCATCTTTAAGTCCGTTTTTATAATTTTCGGTTTTAATCAGACGACCCTCTTCATCAAAAATACGGCAAAGACCGTCAAGCACATTGTTTTTATACATAGTGCGTTTTTGCGGCAATCCGTTGGCAAAAAATATGATTTCTTCTCCATTGAGTTTATCATCATAATAATTGCGCTGATACTTGGGTTTACCATTTGCAAAGAAAGCCATTTCCGTACCGCTTTTCATACCATTATCATAAGATATTTCGAGCTTTACATTATTTTGTGCATCATAAGATATGGCCGTGCCGTTTTTTTTGCCGTTTTTATAAAAATATGTCATATCTTCTTTTTGCTCGTTAGGCAAAACTACCGCACCGGTAAATAATTCTCCGGTTTTTAAATAAACAATTTCCGCACCATTTTGAATCTTAAAATCCAACTCTTCCGGTAAGAATAAGTCAGCTTTATTTTGTTGCATTTGCTGATTTGCCGCCGGATTTTGTTCTTCTTGGGAATTTTTTGCAATATTTTCCGCCTGAGGCTCTATATTTTCTTGAGCTTTTGCCGCCACGCAAAACGAAATTAACCCACAAACAAAAAATACATAAAAACGACTCATAATATTCTCCGAAATTGCTTATTTTCTACAAAGTAGCACTCTTTTTTTGCAAAATCAACCCTAAATCTCAATCGGAATTGTTTTGTTTTTTGTGGTCGATTACAGCCTTTTCCCAATTTGCCGCAATTTGAAAAAATGCTTTTTGTGCTACCTGATAAGCCTCTTTTTTAAAGTCAACTGCAAGGCGACAAGCATTTTCCATTGTATCCCAACGGAAATCAGAAAATTCCGGCTTGGCAGTTTGTAGATTTATTTGTGTATCGTTTCCATCAAAATATACAAACGACCAATAAATGTCTTGCCCGATATTTTTATATCCGTGTGCTTGCATTTTGCGGATAATCTTCGGCGGAAAGGTATATCTTGCCGGTGTATCTAAAGATTTTATAAGTTTTACATTAACCAACGACGTTTCTTCTTTCAGCTCACGCAACGCCGCTTCGCCAATTGTTTCCCCTTGTTCGATACCGCCTTGCGGAAATTGCCACGATTCGGCAACATCATTACGTTTGCACAAAAGTACTTGGTGCTTGCAATTAAATACGACAATTCCGGCATTTTTGCGGTACTGGTTTGGCATTATTTTTTCTCTTTTGCGTCGCTATTATCCTTTGCATCGGGTTCGTTTTCTTTGTTTGCTTGTGCCGCAAGATTATCATTTTGGCCATAAATATACAGTGCTTTCACCAAATCTAAGGCGCGAACAAGTTGATAATCATTTTTATCCGCTTTATCTTTAGCTTCTTTTTCTTTTTGTGCTTGATTTTTACGAGAATTTTTATCTTCCTCTTTTATTTGCTCATTTTTCAACGCACCTTTCAAATCTGCCTCACTGACGTGATAATTGTCAGAATTTATCTCTTCTAATTTGGCTTGCTTTACTGCCACATCCGGTTCAATTCCTTGTGCTTGAATCGAGCGACCGGACGGAGTATAATAACGTGCGGTAGTAATACGCATTGCAGCATTATTGCGAAGCGGAATCACTGTTTGCACCGAGCCTTTACCAAAAGATTTTTCTCCTAAGATAACCGCACGATGATGGTCTTGTAATGCTCCGGCCACAATTTCCGAAGCGGAAGCCGAACCTTCGTTAATCATTACCACAATCGGCAAATTCTTAGCTATATCACCGGCAGTGGCCGAATATTTTATGGTGTCTTCCTCATTACGTGAACGAGTGGAAACTATTTCTCCTTGCTCTAAAAACAAATCTGATACCTTAACCGCTTGGTCCAATAGTCCCCCCGGATTGTTGCGTACATCAATTACAATTCCTGAAAGTTTACCCTTAAGTTTTTTTTGTGCCTCGGTAAACGCTTTATTGATATCAGCATCAACATCATCACTGAAAGAAGAAATGCGCACATATAAAATGTCTTCATTTTTAATTTCGTGCTTGACTGATTGGATTTTTATTTCATCACGTGTAAGAGTTACCGTAAATGGTTTTTCATTAACTCTCCGGACAGAAATTTTAACCTTTGTTCCAACCTTACCGCGCAGTTTGCTTACCACTTCATTTAAAGTTAAACCGATAACCGTTTCGTCTTCAATATCGGTAATGTAATCTCCTGCTTTCAATCCG
>DEST01000068.1 GCA_002361365.1 Alphaproteobacteria bacterium UBA3307 | reverse complement strand
AAAGCATTATTATTCTCCTTAAAGTTCTATTTCCAATCCGTCGTATGCCGGTGCAGTATTTGCTGGCGATATACGCATCACGTTATCATAATCACACTTCGGACTCATATGGGTCCAAAACACGCGCTGCGGACGGATTTTTTGAATGTACATTAAATTATCTTCTTTGCCCGCATGATACCTTGATGTTTCCAGATTCGTCAAGGGCATAATCAAAACATTCACATCAATTTTTTGTAAATATTCCAATGTTAGCGGTGGAATAATTTTATAATCCGGCACTAAAACAAGTCTGCCGTCATCTAAAGAATATCCTGTTGTCGGAACCGGATGTCCGGCAAATTCCAGCGGCATAATTTTAAGATTACCAACATAAAATTGCTGTCCGTATTCAATAACGTTAGAAATAAGTTGCGGCCTTTGTGTCGCCTCTTTGGCCGGAATATCCGTAAAAACATAATCAAACCTATTACGTATTTCTTCAATGTGTGGTTTTGCTCCATAAATATTCAATCCTTGATTATGATGATAAGTCAGAGCACGCAAATCGTCAATTCCCATAATATGGTCGGCATGCGCGTGGGTATAGAGTACGGCATCTATTGTATGAATATCATTATCAAGTAATTGGTTACGAATATCCGCTGAAGTATCAATTAAAACTTTTATATTATTTATTTCGACATACACACCGGCACGAGTGCGCCGATTTTTCGGATTATGCGGATTACAATTTCCCCATCCGTCGGAAATTGTCGGTACACCAGGAGCTGCTCCGCTACCTAAAATAATCGCCCTATTCATCTTTTTTAACCTTATCAAACAAATCAAAGAAGTTTTGAGTTGTAATTTGTGCTATTTCTTCAATACTCTTTTTCTTGACCTCGGCTAAAATCTGAGCTGTATTTACCACATACGCCGGTTCATTACGTTTTCCACGATGAGGCGTAGGTGCCAAAAACGGGGAGTCGGTTTCAATCAACAGTCTGTCTGTCGGCACAGTTGCAAAAATCTGTCGTAATTCTTCGCTTTTTTTAAATGTAATAATTCCGGAAGCTGAAATATAAAAACCGATTTCCAAAGCGGCACGACATAATCTTTCTGTTGAAGAAAAACAATGCAGTTCTCCTTTAAATGGTTTCTTTTTATAATTATCCGTCAGCATTTTTATCATCTCATCATCAGCATCACGACTATGCACAATCAGTGGCAAACCACTCATTTGCGCCGCTTCGATATGTGTTTGAAAAACTTTTAACTGTTGCGTTTTAATATCGGCATTATAATAAAAATCCAAACCGCATTCCCCAATCCCGACAACATACGGTGATTGTACTTGCTTCAGCAAAATATCCACAGAAAAATCCGGATACTTATCGGCCAATTCAGGGTGTACACCGGTTGTGGTATAAATATTTTTATGTGCTGAGCAAAATTTGATAATATCAGGAGTTTTAACTACATCATCACTGACATCGAGGATATATTTAACCTTCATTTCCCGAGCGCGAGCTACAACATCTTCCCTATCTGCGTCAAAATCTTCTGAATTGATATGACAATGGCTATCAACAAACATTACAGCACCTTACAAATTTCCGTAAATAAATTTATCAGCATAAAACGCTTATCCATATTTATATTTGCACAATCCGCAAATCCGCGTTCTGCTTTGTTCCAACAGCGGTATAATCCTTCAACATCTTGACAATTTTGCAGATTTTCCTTAATAAACTTTATAATAAGTTCTTGAATAATGCCAAATTTATCGGCATCAGCAGCAACTTCAGCCGTAAAATCGAGCAAATTATTAAGCACATAATTTTTTTTGGCGCATAAAATCGCACACATATCTTCATACAGTCCGACAGCATCGGTATCGGCATAAAGTATCGCTTTTCCGATACTACCGTTACTCATTTGGACCAAACGGGTTATCATATTCTCATTCAAATCCACTCTATATCTTCTAAGCAGACTGGCCACAATACTATCACTCAATGTATGTATTGGAAGTTTAGCACAACGTGAACGTATGGTGGGTAGTAATATTCCCGGATTGTGACTAATCAGCAACATCAAAGTTTTTGCCGGCGGCTCTTCCAGAATTTTCAGCAACGCATTTGCCGCGCTTTTATTCATATCATCGGCACTATCAATGATAACCACACGCCACCCGTCATTGAATGAAGTTTTAGTCAAAAATTCATTAACTTTGCGCACATCATCAACACGAATAAATGCCGATTTTTTTAAGTTTGATAATTCTGTTTCATCTAAAGGTTCTCCGTGTTTGATGGCGCTGATTATTTTTTTGCGGTCAGTGTCGATATAATCACGTTCCAAAACCATCAAATCTGGATTAGAATCATTAGCAACTTGCTGAAAAATCGGAGAATTTTCGGAAATATTTAATGAGGTATATTGCGTTTTATTTTCCTCATCTGCCGCCAACAAAAATCTGGCGATTTTATAGGCAAGTGTTGCCTTTCCTATTCCCTGTGGACCGCTTAAAATCCAAGCGTGATGCATTGTGTCGGTTTTATAAGCATTCAAAAAAACTTTTTCAGCTTCTTCTTGTCCAAGCAAAAAGCTGTTTTTTTGCGGTTTGATGTTTGTATCTTCCGCCATTATATTTTCAACCTTTGTTCTATGGTTTCAATTATTTTTTGGTGTATTGTTGCAACATCGGAATCAGCATTGATAACCACACAACGCTCCGGTTCGTGCTTAGCTATTTCTAAAAAACCGTTTCGCAAATTATGATGAAATTCGAGTTTTCTGTTTTCAAATCGCAATTCTTTAACCGTCATTGTTTGCGCTTTTGCAAATGAACGACGCATTCCTATTTCCGGCTCCATATCCAGAATTATGGTCAAGTCAGGTTTAAAATTACCGGCTACAATCTGATATAAATTGTGCAACACTTCAAGAGGTACCCGTTTATCATAGCCATAATATTGATATGCTTCGGT
>DEST01000049.1 GCA_002361365.1 Alphaproteobacteria bacterium UBA3307 | reverse complement strand
TAGTGATTTGGCTTTTGCCGAGTTTAAAGAAGGCGGGGCGTCGTTGGTGATTACAATTGATTGCGGTACTACAGCGTTTGAGGTTTTGAATCGGGCGGCAGAACATTTTGATATAATTGTTATTGATCATCATGAAGCGGAAGCAAAGTTACCACAAGTTTTGGCTGTGGTAAATCCTAAGCGTTTGGACGATGATAATCCTTATACCTATTTACAATATATGTCGGCGGTCGGAGTCGGTTTTATGATATTGGTGGCGGTTAATCGGGAATTGCGTAATCGTGGCTTTTATCAAAATCGTGCCGAGCCGAATTTATTGCAGCTTTTGGATTTGGTGGCACTGGGGACAGTATGTGATGTTGTTCCGCTTTTAGGATTAAATCGGGCTTATGTAAAGCAAGGCTTAAAGATTATGGCAAAAATGCAAAATATCGGCTTGAAGCATTTGATGCAGGTACTTAATTTGCAAGAAGCTCCTACAACATATCATTTAGGATATACCATCGGACCGCGTATCAATGCATGCGGTCGTGTCGGTGACGCACGCTTGGGAAGTAAACTTTTATGCTCGGATAATGATTTGGAAGCACAAATGCTTGCCGAACAATTCAATCAATTTAATATGGAGCGCAAAGAAATTGAAAATTATGTTCTTCTCGAAGCTATTGAACAAATAGAAGGACAGCCGCAAGAATATCCTATGGCTTTTGCATATGGCGAGAATTGGCATCAGGGAGTTATAGGTATTGTGGCCGGTAAGCTCAAAGAACGTTATAATATGCCGGCGTTTATTATGTCTGTTGAACCGGACGAAGTTAAAGGTTCGGCACGTTCAATTGAAGGCGTTGATTTGGGGGCGCTCATATTGAATGCAAAGGATAAAGGCGTGATTATCGGAGGCGGCGGACATACAATGGCTGCCGGATTTTCGCTGACAAAAGAACAGATACCGGAGTTTAGAAAATTTGTCGGGGAGTACATTTCAGCACATTTGGGAGATGAAAAAATTGAACCTGTTTTGAATGTGGATTGCGTATTTAATCTAAGTGCGGTTACAGAACAATTGGCAGAAGAAATGAGTTTACTTGAGCCGTATGGAACAGGCAATGCGGAACCGCTTGTGATGTTACAAAATGTGCAGATTTGCTATCCTCAGTTGGTAGGAAGTGGTGGACATATCCGCTGTACATTACAATCAACTGCGGGAAACAAAGTTTCGGCAATTGCATTTAGAGCGGCAGATACAGACATCGGTAACGCGATGTTGAATGCAAAAGGGGATTTGTTTGATGTGTTGGGATATGTTCATTGTGATACTTGGCAAGGAAGAAAACGTGTTCAATTTATGGTTAATGATTTAAAGAGGAAACAATGAGTAAAAATAATAAAAATAATAAAAATGTGACATCTTTTTGGGGAAGACTGAAAAATTACTTTTTTACCGGTGTGATTGTGGCGGCTCCTGTGGCAATTACGGTTTATATGTCTTATCATTTGGTGGTGTGGATAAATGCTGTAACTAAGCGGCTTATTCCGCAACAGTGGCGTATCGGTGATTTTGTACCGTATGCCGTGCCGGGGCTTGGTTTGTTGCTCTTGCTTTTGGTGTTGCTGTTTATCGGAATGCTGACAACCGGATATATAGGCAAGTTTTTTGTGCGTCTGTGGGAAAGAATTATTCGTAAAATGCCGATAATATCGAGTATATATTCACTTTTAAAACAAATATTCGAAACATTTTTATCACAAAAATCTCGCTCGTTTAATGAAGTTGTGATGGTGGAATATCCGCGCAAAGGATTGTGGTCTATCGCTTTTGTCAGTAATAATGATACGGGCGGAGAAATAGCACAAAAGTCAGAGCAGAAAATGTTGAGTATTTTTGTGCCGACCACTCCTAATCCAACTTCCGGATTTTTAATTTTTGTACCGGAAAATGATGTGGTTAAACTTGATATGAGTGTTGAAGACGGCATCAAATATGTTATATCTTGCGGCATTGTTACACCGGGGACAGATAATAATGAAGAAGATTAATGAGGTGAAATAAAAATGAAAATCAAATCAACTATACTTAGTCTGATGTTATGTGTTATCGGAGAAAGTGTACAAGCCGGTTGGTGGACGGACAGTTATAACTTTTTAAAAGAAGATATTTTGGATATGTATTGTATTCATAATTATGACGTGTATGTTCCGTTCTATGCGTGGCATAACCGCCTGACATATGACCGAGAACATATTGACCGTTATAACGAGCATCCGTGGGGAGCCGGTTTGGGAATTTCGCATATTAACTCTGAAGGAACGTGGTCCGGTTTGTATGCCTTAGGGTTTAAGGATTCTAATTCGTATTTTGAAACGTATTTCGGATATGCGCGTCAGTGGAATTGGTTTGCCGGAGAACATAAGCAGTGGCACGCCGGTATCGGATATACATTAGGCTTAACACAACGTCATGAATATTCCTATATTCCGGTACCGTTACCATTGCCGATGGTGGGGATAGGATATAAAAATATTGAAGTGCATGGTGCTTATATTCCGGGCGTAAAAAATGATGGCAACGTATTGTTTATGTTTGCGCGCCTCAATTTTTAAGGAGAATGTAAAATGGAACAAAAAATTATTCATATTGGTCAAGTTACGATAGGCAATAAATTGCCGTTGGCGCTGATTTGCGGTCCGTGTCAGATAGAAAGTCGTGAACACGCAATTTTTATTGCCGGCGCAATGGTAGAAATAACACAAAAATTGGGACTGCCGTATATTTTTAAGGCTTCTTTTGATAAAGCAAATCGTACTTCAATCAACAGTGCGCGCGGTGTCGGTATTGAAGAAGGAATGAAAACGTTTGAAGAAATTCGCAAATTGTATCCTAATTTACCGATTTTAACGGATATACACGAATGTTGGCAATGTGCAGAAGTGGCAAAGTATGTAGATGTTTTACAAATTCCGGCGTTTTTATGTCGGCAAACGGATTTGGTGGTGGCGGCAGCTAAAACAGGCAAGGTTGTGAATATCAAAAAAGGACAATTTTTGGCGCCGTGGGATGTTAAAAATATTGTCAAAAAAGTCGAGGATTCCGGCAATCAGAGTATTTGTATCACCGAACGCGGGACAAGCTTCGGCTATAATACGTTGGTGACAGATATGCGCTGTTTTCCGCAAATGGCAAAAGATACCGGATATCCGCTGATTTTTGATGCGACGCATTCGGTGCAGCAACCGGGAGGATTAGGCGGAACAACCGGAGGACAGCGTGAATTTGCACCGGTATTGGCGCGTGCGGCAGTTGCGGTCGGTGTGGCCGGTGTGTTTATCGAAACACATGAAAATCCGGATAAAGCATTATCTGATGGTCCAAATTCTATTAAGTTGAGCGATATGGAACGCGTTTTGACAGAGCTTATGGCATTTGATAAAATCAATAAAACTTTGATAAAAGAATATTAACTAATTTGTGCTATATGTCAATAAAATCTAAGGTTTGAGAAGATATTATGCAATTCAGCGGTGAAGGATATATTATAAAAGTACGTAAACACGGCGAACAATCGGTGATTGTTACGCTTGTTTGCCCTCATCACGGTAAGATTGTCGGCTATGTCAAGGGAGGACTGAGTAAACGCGGTTTTGGCGTGTATCAGGTCGGTAATTATATATCATATAACGCTTATATGCGATTGGAGGAAAATATGCCGAGTTTGCGCGGTGTGGAATTATTGCACTCGCATACGGCAGATTTTGTGCTTAATAATGATAAAATCGGGGCACTTGTGTCAATGTGCCGCTTATTGGATGAATGTGTGGCGCAAAATGATGATTTAGGAGCATTTTTTAATGTAATCGATGATTTTTTTCGGCATATCAATGACGAAAATTGGTTGGTGTATTATTCTTTTTTTGAATTTTATTTGCTTGATTTTCTGGGGATAGGTTTGGATATAAGTGAATGCGCCGTTACCGGAAAACATACCGATTTGCGCTATATTTCACCAAAAACGGGCAGAGCGGTATGCGCTGAAGCCGGCGCTCCGTATAAAGACAGATTGTTTGCTTATCCACAGTATATCATAGAGCATAATTATATGCCGCAAAAGTCCGAAATTGCAAATGTTTTGACAATGACAGGCTGTTTTTTGGAAAAAAATTTTTTAATGCAACATAACTTGAAATTGCCGGAAAATCGTGCTAATCTGCTCGGACTGGTAAAAACGTATAAACTTTAAGGTGAAACAATGGTTGAAGAAGTGCAAAAAATCAAAGATGTGCAATTTAGCGAGGAATTGAGTAAACGCTACTTGTCGTATGCGATGTCGACGATTGTTTCACGCTCGTTGCCGGATGTACGAGACGGGTTAAAGCCGGTGCATCGGCGGTTGATGTATGCTATGCGGCAGTTACATCTCGACCCGAAAAACGGTTACAAAAAATGTGCACGCGTGGTCGGTGATGTTATCGGTAAGTATCATCCGCACGGTGATAGTGCGGTTTATGGCGCAATGGTACGTTTGGCACAGGATTTTTCGGTGCGCTATCCATTGGTTGACGGGCAAGGCAATTTCGGTAATATTGACGGTGACGGCGCGGCAGCTATGCGCTATACAGAAGCGCGGCTGACCGAATTTGCAATGGATTTGATGGATGGTTTGAATGCCGACGCCGTCGATTTTACGGATACATACGACGGAGAAGACAGTGAACCGGTAGTGATGCCGGCTATGGTTCCAAATTTGCTGTGTAACGGTTCTATGGGAATTGCCGTCGGTATGGCCACCAATATTCCGCCACATAATTTGAGTGAGTTAAGTGATGCATTGTTGTTGTTGATTGAAAATCCGGATTGTGATGATGAGGCTGTGGTGCGCAAGGTTAAAGGACCGGATTTTCCGACCGGCGGCATGATTGTTGATTCGTTTGAAACGATTGTGAACAATTATAAACAAGGTAAGGGAAATTTCCGCATTCGAGCCAAATGGACAGTGGAAGATTTGGGACATGGGCAATATCAAATTGTTGTCACAGAAATTCCGTATCAAGTTATTAAATCTAAGCTGATTGAAAAAATTGCCGAATTGCTGCTCAATAAAAAATTACCGATGTTGAGTGACGTGCGTGATGAATCAGCGCAAGATGTGCGTATTGTGTTAGAGCCGAAAAATCGAACGGTTGATGCAGCGATGCTGATGGAACAGCTGTATCGTCAGACCGATATGGAAGCAAAATTCAATATGAATATGAATGTGCTTGATTTGGACGGTGTGCCGCGCGTGATGAGTTTGAAGCAGGTTTTGCACGATTACCTTGTTCATAGAAATAATGTTTTATTACGCAAAATCAAACACAGATTAGCTAAAATTAATGCAAGACTTGAAATATTGGGCGGCTATTTAATCGCTTATCTGAACCTTGATGAAGTTATTCGGATTATACGTCAGGAAGATGAGCCGAAAGCCGTTTTGATGCAAACGTTTAACCTGACCGATAATCAGGCGGAAGCCATTTTGAATATGAAATTGCGTAATTTACGCAAGCTCGATGAAGAAGAAATCCGCACAGAACACAGCGAATTGTTGGAAGAAAAAGCCGAACTTGAAGTTCTCGAAAAGGATGACGGTAGACGTTGGGCGTATATTGCCGAAGAAATTAAGCGTATTAAAGAAAAATACAGCAAAAAAACGGCTTTGGGCAGACGGCGCACCGAGTTTGCCGAGCCGCCGGCAGATGTGGAAGTTCCGGTTGAGGCGTGGATTGAAAAAGAGCCGATTACCGTGATTTTATCGCAAAAAGGGTGGATACGTTGTCTCAAGGGTTATGCCGATTTGACCGAGAGCTTTAAGTTCAAAGATGACGACGCGTTGGCATTTGCCATCCATGCGCAGACGACCGATAAAATCGTGCTTTTGGATAACAAAGGCAAGTTCTTCAATATTGCCGCCAACGATATTCCGAGCGGGCGCGGTTTCGGCCAGCCGGTGCGGTTGATGATAGATTTGGCGCAGAATGATGATATTGTCGCAATGTTTGTGTATGAGCCGGAGGCTAAGTATTTGATTGCTTCCGACAAAGCGTATGGCTTTATTGTTGATGAAAATCACATTTTGGCGCAAACCCGTAACGGTCGCAAGATTATGAATGTGGCCGACGGCGAGTTGATTAAGTTCTGTCTTAAGGTGACCGGAGATTATGTGGCAATTGTCGGTGAAAATCGCAGACTGTTGGTATTTAAGGCAGAAGAAATTCCGACAATGGCGCGCGGTCACGGTGTATTGTTGCAAAAATATAAAGACGGCAATATTTCCGACGTGCAGTTCTTTAAGGGCGAAGAGGGGTTCAGTTATAACCGTGCCGGCGGTGTCAGCACCGAAAAAGAATTGCTCACGTGGCTCGGCCATCGCGCACAAGTCGGCAAACTCGTGCCATTCGGATTCCCGAAAACCAATAAGTTTTTTAAGTAAGGTGTGAGCCGAAAATCACTTTTATTGACGAAAATTTGTCTTTTTGGTTGCAAACGGCGGAAAAGTGCGCTAAACTCTCGGCATTGAGAGGAAAAATGTCGTCAGAAAAATCAAATTATACCGAAACCAAACGCGAAAAGTTCGGCATGAGCGAAATTACGCGCCGTTATGACAACGGTGACGTTGAAAAGCGTTTGGAAGAATTTGATTGGGGTAAGCGCAAACAGGTGGTGCGCAACCGCAAAGTCACACATCCGAACGGTTCAAGCGAAGAATATAATTTTGAGGGTCTGAAATCGGTTGAAACTTTGGCAGACGGCACCGTGCGTCAATTTTATCGCGACGGCAGCGTAAAATCCGAACGCTTGCCCGACGGCACGGAGCGCTGGTTTTATGACGACGGTAAAATCTGCGGCGAAGTTACAAAGCAAGGCATTGAGCGGCTCTATTACGAAAACGGCAATGTGTCACGCATGGAAAATCCGGCAACCAAGCACACCGTCGGTTATGCCAAAAGCGGCGGGATTAATTTTGAAATCAAAGACAAACAATTTTATATTAACCCCGAGTATTTTTCGTATTACAAAATCGGTATCAAAACGGATATAACAACCGAGCATTGGGCGGAAAACAGGAAACTTAATCCGCATAAAAAAACGTTAATTTGCTTGGGCGGAGATGCATCAACAAGTGCCAAAGCGGCCAACGGCAACATTAATGCGGCGCTTGATGCACTCGGTTTTTCGAGCGCAGAGTGTGAAGGTATTCAGCTTGCGGCGTGTTATCGGCCGTGCACAACTTCTTCACTTGAATTGGCGTTGCGTAAAGCGGAAATCAACCGCGCAAAGTTGGCGGCTGAAGATTATCAAAAAGAAATTCGGCGCGCTTTTATGCCTTTTGTGGCACAAAAACACGGCAAAAAATATGCGCGGCTTGCGGATAAGGAGTTGTTTAAGCGGTTTCGCAACATTATGCTGTTCACGCATTGTGCCGGTGCTGATGATGTGCCGATTATCGAGAAGACGTTGAAACGCATGATGACAGAATTGGGCTATGGTACGGCGGTGCAAAAATACGCGTTGCGGCAGATGCTTTGTGTGACCAATAATAATCAGCGCGAGTTCACAAAAGACAAGTCGGATATGACGGTTTTACACCGTTATTCGGTGCTTGACGGGCAAAATTCGGCAAATTATAATGCCAAGTGTTCGGATGATTACGGTGTGTTTTTGGAAAAATATCCGCCGTTTCATCAATTTAAGGGGCGTGCGGCGGGAATAATTAATTTACGCAAAAATGAAGCGTTGATGATTTTCGACAAGGTTATGCGTTACGGTAGCGAGCATAACGCCGGCTTTTTTACGCCGGAGCACTATATGCTGACCAAAGTCGGAAAGCAGCAGGCGCGACTGATGCAAAATATCGGGCAATATTGGCTTAAAAACACGCGTGCGGTGCCGAGTGCGCAAGAGGTTATTCGGCGCGGTGCCGAAAATGATGCCGAATTGCAGGCGGCGCTCGAAAAAGCATTTGCCGTCGGGCGCAAAACCCAGCGTGCCAAAATAAGTCCGTTGGAAAATCCGGCCATATTGAAGGCGGCTTTTTATAAATTCGACAAGCCGTGGATTGAAGCGGAATCGGTCGGTGTTGCCAAACTTTTAGACCTTAAAACACGATAATAAGGGGAATACTTAGATTATACTCTTGACTTGAAGC
>DEST01000104.1 GCA_002361365.1 Alphaproteobacteria bacterium UBA3307 | reverse complement strand
TTTTGCTTGCAATTTTGCGGATTTAGCTTATTATAATTCTTGTCGGCGAGAGGTCGTCGGCGGAGTGTCGAAACTCCATATATAGAATAAACTCCTCTGTTGGTGGGGAGCCGGCGGAATATATTGAATACGCCGGACTGACTATATACAGTTTCGAACTCCCGACCGCTTTTTGAGTGGTCGTTTTTGTTTTAATTTAAGCAAAAGAGGAGTTCAAAAAATGTCAAACAAAAGTTGTTGCTTTATGGATAAAGAAACGTTACGCGAAATCGGCTATGAGCTGTGGAAATTGCGTAAACAGCGCGGAATGTATTTAAAGAGTGTAGCTTTTCAGACCAAATTGCCGGAGCGGGTGATTGAAGGAATGGAAATCGGCAAATTTATCCAATATACCGCTTTTCGCCGCCTTACTGAATTTTACGGCAAAAAAATGCGTATCGTGTTTGAATAAGGTATTTTCGCCCAAAAAATCAGGCTAATGAGGCAGATACGCCGTAAGCGGGTTGGCGCGGTGTACAAAAAGCGTACATAAGCCAACCCGCTTACTAGTAGATGACCATTAGACGGATTTTTTATATTTTTCAAGCCAATGGATATCATACTGCCCATCCAAATACTCCGGTTGAGCAATTATTTCTTGATGCAACGGAATTGTGGTATTTACTCCCATTATCACAAATTCTTCCAATGCACGACGCAAACGCATCAGCGCCGCATTGCGAGTGCCGGCATGCACAATCAGTTTGGCTATCATACTATCATAAAACGGCGGAATCGTATAGCCGGAATAAATTTCCGAATCTACTCTAACTCCCAGCCCGCCCGGTGCGTGCCATTCGGTAATTTTCCCCGGACACGGAATAAATGTACTTGGATCCTCAGCATTGATACGACATTCTATGGCATGACCGTTAAATTTGATGTCGTCCTGCGTATAGCCTAAATGGGCACCGGAGGCAATACGAATTTGCTCTCTAACAATATCTATACCCGTAACAGCTTCAGTAATCGGATGTTCTACTTGCAAGCGAGTATTCATTTCCATAAAATAAAATTTACCGTCTTCATACAAAAACTCCAACGTACCGGCATTGCAATAGCCGATTTTTGTAATTGCTTTGCGTACAATCTCGCCGATTTCTTGACGTTGGCTCTGATTAAGAGCAGGTGATGGACATTCTTCTATCACTTTTTGGTTGTTGCGCTGAATAGAGCAATCGCGCTCTCCTAAATGTACAACATTACCATATTTATCAGCTAAAACCTGAATTTCAATATGTCGCGGATGCTGCAAATATTTTTCCATATACACCACATCACTGGGAAAAGATGCCTTAGCCTCTGCCTTAGCCATCGTGAACGCTTCTTCTATGTCATCATCGGAAAAGGCAATTTTCATTCCCTTCCCTCCACCGCCATCTTTGGCTTTTATGATGACCGGATATCCGATTTTTTGCGCCCACATTTTGGCATCTGCTACATTTTCCAACGCAGGTGACCCTTCGGTAATAGGCAACCCAGCCTCTTTTGCCGCTTTTCGTGCCGTTATTTTATCCCCCATCAAGCGCATCTGCTCCACTGTCGGCCCGATAAATGTAATGCCGTGTTTTTCAACCATTTCGGCAAAATCGGCATTTTCTGACAAAAAACCGAATCCCGGATGAATCGCATCGGCACCGGTAATGACTGCGGCCGAAATAATGGCCGGTTTATTCAAATACGAATCTGCTGAACGTGCCGGACCTATACATACTGCCTCATCTGCCAAACGCACGTGCATAGCATTTGCATCTGCTTCGGAATGTACTGCCACTGTGCGAATTCCCATTTCGCGGCAAGCACGATGAATTCGCAAAGCAACTTCTCCTCGATTCGCAATTAAAACTTTTTCAAACATTTTATATCCTGTTTATTCAATAATTACCAAAGGCTGACCATATTCTACCGGTTCACCCGATTCGACCAAAACTTTCATCACACGCCCGCCCTGATGTGCCTTAACCGGATTAAAAGTTTTCATTGCCTCAATCAAACACACCGTATCACCGGCAACCACCGTATCTCCTTCTTTTACATACGGAGCAGAATTCGGATTACTTGAAAGATATACCACTCCGACCATCGGCGACTTAACCGCATTTGGACTGTTGGTATAGTCGATTTCTTCCTTAACATCTTCGAGCTGAGGCGGATTTACCGTTGCAGCCGGAGCTGCGGCAACAGGCGTCGGAACATAAGTAGGCATAACGCCTCCGCTCAATTCTCTCGAAAGAGATATTTTGCAATTTTCATCTTCATAATTCAGACCGGTAAGTTGATTTTTATCTAATATTTCAGCTAATTTACTGATGGTTTTAGTATCAATCGGATTTGCCATTTTTTTCATTTTCCTTTTTCTGATAACACACAAACGTAGCTATATCTTATTTTTGTAAAAATACAATAAAAATATGCTATTTTTCATCAATTTTATGCATTTTTCACAAAAAAAAGCGTATTTTCCGCATTTTTAGATATTTTTAAAATATATTATAGCAAATAAGAATTTTATAAAAAATAGTTGCACCTATAGCATAATATCAACAGCATAAATTATTGGTTTTATTAGTTATATCACATTTAATACATTGATTTTTAAATATATTTTAAAATATTTATATTTTTTTGCAAAAAGTTCTTGATTTTAAAAAAAAATGCAGTTATAAATTAGCTCGTTGGTTGACGGGCGCTTAGCTCAGCTGGAAGAGCATCTCGTTTACACCGAGAGGGTCGGGAGTTCGAACCTCTCAGCGCCCACCAATAAAAAAGCCACCTGATAAGGTGGCTTTTTTATTGGTCTGGTCGCTTGAGTGAGAA
>DEST01000021.1 GCA_002361365.1 Alphaproteobacteria bacterium UBA3307 | reverse complement strand
CCACAAACCAAGTGCCGCTTTTTGCTTCATATTGCAGATTGCCGGTACCGATAATTTTCGGTTCAATCGGTTCACTGTCAAAGGCAGAACAACCAGTTAATGCTACGCTGAGCGTGGCAAGAAACAAACAAGTCGTAAGTTTCCGACAGAGTTTCTTTACGTTGTGAAAATGGTAGCAAGACATTGCCCAAGCAAATCCATAAGCAAAGAGAAGCACTTCAAACAGAGTAAGGAAGCAAGATACTCCCTTGAATTCGACATCAGGCAAGTTCAGAACCTTAAAGGCTAAGAAAACGCCGACCATTGCTATTGCCAGCAGAGCAAAAACAATGTACTCACTGATAAAAGTTTTTGTTTTCATACGCTTTGATGTTTTTAAGTTAATAATTCATTGTTATAATTATAGATTTTCTAACCGCCACCTTAAAGAAAAAATATATCAGAGTCAAACAAAAAATCTTCAATGTCATGCCTCGATTCCGACAGGAATCGTCAGGGCATCTTCCGCTTTTTTATTTAATTTGAAGATCCCTTGACCGAACCTTGCAGTTCGGAGGGATGACTTTAAAATAAAAAAATCCCTCGCGGCGGTTAGGCGGCGGGGGATTTTTTATTAATTATTACAGATATTTATTATCTTCCCTACAGTGATACTGGATGCGGTAGTAATATCGTGGTACCCACATAATTCATGTCCGCTGTCAGTTTCAAGTCTCATTGCTAAATCAGTAAGATCCAGAGATTCAAATTTTAATTCTCGACAAATATCCGTTTCTTCTAATTGTTCATCAGACAATTTTTCCAAATGATTACGAAAGTCTTCTTTAGAGCAATTCCATGGTCTGCTTGCAATCAGTGCTTCACGCATCATTTCAATCGTAACTTTTTTTCTCATACGCAATAATATTTTAAATTAATGATACATTTTGTTATAATTATAGATTTCCTAACCGCCACCTTAAAGAAAAAATGTATCAGAGTCAAACAAAAAAAATCTCCAATGTCATGCCTCGCACTATGCGGTGTAAGAAAGATAATGTCATTCCTCGAAGTGTGCGGCGCATCACTTCTTGCTACGCCTTCGGCTTGCTTCGGTCACTCGTCCACTAAATTCGATAATTGCGCTTACGCTTGTTCTCTCATTAAGTGGTCTTCGCCCGTCGTCCAAAAACGACATTTTGAGGTCGTTTTTGTTTCTCCGGCGTCAAGGAATCCGGTCTTTGCGTAGCACTATATTTTAAATAATTCGAAGATCCCTTGACCAAACCTGACGGTTTGGAGGGATGACACGTTATTGTTTCTATGACCAAAACAAAAAAAATCCGCTTGAGGTTATTAGCCCCGAGCGGATTTTTTAACTAACAAACAGTCGCTTATACCTATGAATTTAAATTTCAGATTTCATCTTGGCATATCTGTTTATGTACTTGCAAATTTTTCTCACTTCAATTGCATATATTTATTTTTGCATTTTAATTGCCGATTTAGGGCAAACGTGAGAACATAAAGAACAGCCTACGCAAACTTTTTTGTTAACTGTAATATGTCCGTCAACAAGCAATAGTGCACTATGTTCCGATTCATCACAAATTGTTACACATTTTCCGCACTTTACGCATATTTCATCATCAATATGCGGATAAACTTGCGTTGACTTTGGTAACTTTTCGTGTGTTGAAAGATTGCCTATTGCGCGATTTTTTAAATCTGCCGGAGATTTAAATCCCTTGCTCTCCAAATATCCAAGCAATCCTTGTTTCATTGCACCGATAACCCCGTAACCATTTGCCATAACTTCGGTACAAACTTGTACAACATCGGCACCAACGGTCATATATTCCGCTGCATCATGCCAATTTGCAATACCTCCGATACCTAAAATCGGTAACTCAATATTTTGGCGAATTTGTGCCACACAACGCAGTCCGATTGGTTTAACCGAAATACCGGAATATCCGCCAAATGTGGTCTTTCCGTTTACCTTAGGTAACGGCTCAAATGTATCTAAATCAATTCCCATCAATGATTGCACTGTGTTAATGGCAGAGATTCCGCCAGCTCCGGCTTTTTCAACCGCTTTAGCAATTTCTGCAATATTGGTAACATTAGGTGATAGCTTCACAAAAACCGGTTTCCGTGCAACCTCCGTAACCCACTTGGTAATCATTGCCGAAATTTCCGCATTTGTACCGATTGCCATTCCTATCCCCTTTTCCGGCATTCCGTGCGGACACGAAAAATTAAGTTCAAATGCATCAACTTCAGAGTTATTAAAAGTTCTAACCAAATTCTGCCACTCTTCTTTGGCAACCGGAGCCATAATACTGGCAATTTGCACTTTTGTCGGATGTTTTTGTTTCAAATATTTAATACCATTAAGCCATTGTTGCAATGTCAAATGGCTTAATAGTTCAATATTTTCAAAGCCACATATTTTGTTGCCTACTTTCCAAGTTGCGTAACGTTCGGAAGCTTCAATCATTTCCAAATTATCCGGCGTAATAGTCTTTAACACCGCGCCGCCCCAGCCAAGAGTAAAAGCTTTATCAATACTTTCTATTTTTGCTGTTGGCGGAGCCGAGGCTAAAACAAACGGATTTTCAAAGTCTATTCCTAAAACATTTGTTGCCAGTGTTGCCATTTTATTATCTCCTTATAAGTATCTATGCCTAATATTATTTATCGGCAACTGTTAAATATCCGTAAACAAGCCGATTATAAACGCTTGCAGGCATATCTAAAAATTTGACTGTTGCATAATGTCCGTCAGTATCTGTAACCATGCAACGAATATTGGCGCGAACATCGGCAAACATCAGGTTCAACTCCCTCTCCTCTCCAACTTGCCAATTTTCACGATTAACAATAATCGCTGCATCACGGCTGATTTCAACTATCTTTATATTAGAAATCAGTGTGCTGTCTTTCCATACTTCATATT